>JAGOIF010000033.1 GCA_017995775.1 Aliarcobacter sp. | reverse complement strand
TAAGTTCCCTCACCCTCTTCATCACTTGTCATTAAAATACTTAGTGTTCCATCAAAATTTTGAGCGTGTTTACAAGCATATAAAAAAGCTGCTACTCCGCTTTTCATATCTTGTGCGCCACGAGCCGTTATAACTCCATCTACCACATCAGCAGCAAATGGATCAACAGCCCAACCTTCACCTACTGGAACCACATCTATGTGTCCTGCAAAACATAAGTGTTGGGTGTTTTCATTAAATTTTTTATAATAAAATCTGTTCTTAACACCTTGCATATCTACTTTAATACAAGCCCATTCAGAGCCTAAATACTCTTCTATGAAATCAAAGGCTTTATCATCATTTGGAGTTAATGATTTGAATCTTAATAATTTTTGAAATAGTTCTATAATTGTCATTTTATACCCTTTAATAAGATGGATTTTAGCTAACTTAACTTTATTTTGTTATAATAAAAGAATTATCAAAAAATTTAATTTAATTATTTTATTGAAGAAGGAACCTTTTATGGAAAAACTAGAAAAATCATTTTATTGGCTTTGTTTTGCTCTTTTAGTATATATAACTATCGGTTTTAAGCTTATTCCAGCCGTTTTAAAAGACCAATTAATCAAAAATTTAGATGAAAATCTAACTCAAAGAACAACTATTGAAAAAATCGAATTTAATCCTTTTATATTCAAACTAACGGTTCATGGTTTTAAATTAAGTGATTCAAACGATATTACATCTGTGACTTTTAAAAACTTTTCTGTTGATTTTGATGCGATAAAATCTATTAAAAGATCAAGTATTACTTTTGATGGTATTTCGTTAAAAGATGTTTTTATCAATATAATTGAAGAAAAAGATGGATCAGTAAATCTTGCAAAACTTGTTAAACCAACAGATACAATAGAAGAAAAAAAGGAAGAAGAAAACACTTCAATCATTGACTTTTTAGTTTCAAAATTAGAATTAGTAAATGCTAATATTAGTTATACAAAACAAGAAGATAACTATACTTTGGATTTAAAAGATATAAATTATACTTTATATGACTTAGGAACATACAAAAAAATTCTATCTTCAAATGATTTAAAATTTAAATTAAACGAACATACAAATATCTCTATTGGTGGAGCTTTTAAGCTTGAGCCATTTAGAGGTTATGGAAAAATTTCAATTGAAGATTTAAGAATAAAAGATTTTCTTGCTTATAAAAAAGAATTGTTAAATTTTGATTTAGATGAAAAAGCAAATCTAAATCTACAACTAAACTATGATTTTCACGCAAATAAAGATTTTGCTTTAAATATAAATAGTGATAAATTTGAGTTTAATAATATAAATCTAAAACAAAATGAAGCTAATATTTTAGCTCTTGAAAAATTAGATATTAAAACTTTTGTTTTTAATTTAGATAGACAAAATATCAGACTTGATAATATTGATTTTAAAGATTTAAAAACAAATATGATTTTAGATAAAAATGGAATAAATCTTGCAAATTTAATTAAAGAAACAAAAACACAAGAAAAAGTAAAAGAAGAGACAAAGGTTCCAGCTCTTGATACAAAAACACAAACAGAGCCTTGGAATATAGACTTGTCAAATATAAAAATCAATAATGGTGATTTTACCTTTGATGATAAAGAAAACAGTGTTCAAGCCCAATCAAAAGCTTTTAACGTGGGTCTTAATAATCTAAAAATTACTGGTTCTGATATTAATTTAAATAAATTAGAATTTTTAAATCCAAATATAACTTTTACTGATAATAAAAATAAATTAGATTTCATAGGGAAAAATACAAATATAAATCTTGCTAATTTATCACTAATAAAAGGTGCTTTAAATATAGATAAAATAAATCTTACAGAAGATTCTTTAAATTTTAATGATAAAAAATCAAATCTTTCACTTCTTAGTAAAAAAGTTGATATTTCATTAAATAGTTTAAAAATTGTAGACAATAAAACTTCTATTGATATTATTACTTTGAAAACTCCTAATTTAAATTTTGATGATTTAAAATCAAAACTAAAAGTTGATACTTCAAATATTGATATAAATGTAAAATCTTTACTTGTTGATGGTAAAAAAACATCAATAAATTCACTTGGATTAAAAAATCTAGATTTAAATTTTGATGATAAAAATTCAAAAATGAATTTAAAAAGTTCAAATATAAATCTTGATGTAAATTCTTTAATAATTGATGATAAAAAAACAACGGTAAATTCTGTGGAATTAAAAACACCTAAGTTAAATTTTAATGATTTTAAATCAAAAATGAAAGTTGAAACTTCAAATATAAATCTTTCTTTAAATACTTTTTTAATGAATGATTCTAATAATATTTCATTAAAAGATTTAAAGCTTTTAAAACCATCTGTAAACTTTTTTGATAATACAAATAACATAAAAATCAATGCACAAAACATAGAACTTTTTGTAAATAATTTAACAAAGAAAAAAGATGTTATTGCCATTGATTCTATTAAATTAATAGAGCCTAAACTTGATTTTTTAGATACAAGTTCTAAAACTAAAATTGAAACAAAAAATTTAGATTTACTTATCAAAAAAATATCAAATAGTAATGCCGGTTTTAAAATTTTAAATATAAATTTAAACCAACCAATCATTGCAATATCTCTTCCAAAAACAATTAATTCAGATGATTTAAAAGATAAAAAAGAAGTAGTTACAAAAGTGCTTGAAAAAGCAGATGAAAGTAAAATTACAAATAAATCTGCAAATATACAAACAAGTAATCCAAGTACAAAAATAGATATCGGTCCTTTAAATATAATTAATGGAACTTTATCTTTTGAAGATGGAAATTTACCACTTCCATTTAAAACAACTATTACAAAGTTAAATGGAAAAGTATCTGAGTTTAAAAATACAAAATCAGGAACAACAACTCTTGAAGTAAATGGTGTTGTAGATCAATATGGTGTAGCAAAAATAACGGGAACTGTAGACCCAAATAATATAAAAATCCTAACAGATATAAATATGATTTTTAATAATATCACTATTTCAAACTTCACTCCATATTCTGGAAAGTTTATAGGAAGAGAAATAAAAAGTGGTAAATTAGATTTGGATTTAAAATATAATATTCAAGAATCAAACCTTGATGCAAAGAATAATATTACGATTACTAAAATAGAGTTAGGAAAGAACATTCAAAGCCCTGAGGCTGTCTCTTTACCTCTTGATATTGCCATTAGCTTACTTAAGGATTCTAAAGGTGTAATTGATATTAAACTTCCAGTTACGGGGAACGTTGATGATCCACAGTTTTCTATTGGTTCAATTATATGGAATGCGTTTATTAATCTAATGACAAAAGCTGTGACAGCTCCATTTTCACTTCTGGGTTCACTTTTTAATTTTAATGAAAGTGAAATTAGTAGTGTTGCCTTTAATCTAAGCGAAGATAAAATCACTCCAATACAAAAAGAAACACTTGATAAAATAGCTCAAATTTTACAAGCAAAACCTGATTTAGCAATAAGTATAGCACCATCTTATGATGGATCAAAAGAAGAAAATGCAGTAAGAGAAAAAAGATATTTCCAAGACAATCCAAATGCAAAAAATCTTTCAAAAGAGGATTTAGCTAAGTATCTTTCAAAAGAAAAAGTAAGCGAAGATACTCTTAAAGAAATTGCACAAAATAGAATAAAAAATATAAAAGAATATCTAATTACTGAAAAATCAATAAACGATAAACAAGTAATCTTACTAGATAAAATAAAAACTTCAAGCTCTTCTATTGATTTAGGAATTCAAAAAATCAAATAAAATTATAATTTTTACTTATAAATAAAGAATAATATTGACTTATTATTCTTTATTGGATAATATCCTTTAAATTTAAAAAAAGGATATAAATTTATGAATAAAATATTACCTCTTATATTGCTAATTCTAATTACTTTTGTATCTTATGGCGTTTATAAGCAAGCAAATAAAAGTATAAAAATAAAAAGATTAGACTGCCAAGCTAAAACAACAACTTTTGAAAGAATCTTTGTAGAAGAACCTATTAAAGAAGCCATAAACTCTTTTAAATCAAATAACTATACAATTAAATCAAATATAGAATATTCAAAAATTATGAAAAGTAATTTAATAGATATTCTTAATATTAAACAAGCAGATGAAATTTTAGAAAAAAGTATTGCTGCTAATATTAATACAAAAAATACTCATATAGAAGATGAACATAAAGTTTTAATCGATTATTATATTTATGAAAATGATAAAGATGATAGTGGTAAAAAAAATAAAGATGCTAAAAATTATGCAGGTTATTTGGTATTTGAATTTAAGTACAAAAATATTTTAGTATATAAAATCCAAACAGATTATATGAAACTAGATGCTTCTGATATTGAAGATAGAATGAATTGCGCAATAAAATCGTTTACTTCGATTAATTAAATTTTATAAAAGGAAAGAAAAATGAAACAAAAAGTTTTTAAAGAAAAGTATCATATATTTGAAATAGAATATAAAAAAAATGAATTAAAATATAAAAGTGTAGATGAGATAATAACAGCTCTTCAAGTAAAAATTGATCAACATCCAGTTATCTCTTTTATTGCTATTTTTGATCAATATAAACATACTTCAAGTCTAAAAGATGGTGAGATTAATCCAAATATTAAAGCTGCTAAAAATATAATATTTTGTTTTGGAAAAGAACTACCAACTCCTGAAGTTTTAGCAGTTCGTCCTAGAAGTATCGGTGTTTGTGAACTTGAGAACCATTTTGTAGTAAACTTTTTAGAAGCGCCTAATGATGCTGCTAATAAAACTATGGAAGATTTTGTAAAATCACTAAATAATTAAGCTTTTAAAGCTTAATTACTTTAGCACCAAAACCACCACTACTTGGGTGTGCATCTGTAAATCCTCTAACTTTTGGATGTTGTTTTAAATACTCTTTTACAGCAAATGCCAGTTTTCCAGTTCCAATTCCATGATAAACTAATACTTCTTCAAATCCTGATAAAAGAGCATCACTTAAAAACTTATCTAAATTTTCAATAGCTTCTTCAGCTCTTTGTCCATGTAAATCAAGTTTTATACTTGCAGTTTCTGGTTTTTGAATAGTAACTGTGGCTTTCTTTTTAGGTATTATAGGAGCTGGCTGATTTCCACTTCTACTTAAATCACTTAACATTACTTGAACTTTCATTCCCATGTCATTTTCAATAAATACTTTTGCACCTTTTATTGAAAGAATAGTTCCCTTTGTATTTCTATATTTCACCCTATCGCCAACTGTTAATTCAACAGTTTCTTGAACTTTATCAACTTTTATATCTTTTGCTTTTTTGTGGGCAATATTTAAATGCTGATGGGATTCTTGCACTAATTTTGCTTTTATTGCTTTTTTTGCTTCATCTCTTGCATCGTTATATTCTTTGTGAAGTTTTGATTTTTCACTATAAATGTGTTCATCTAATTTTTCTTTTTGCTCTTTTAGATTTCCAGCAATTCTTTGCATATTTGCAATCTCTTCATCTAGTTTTGCGATTTTTTGCTTATATTCTCGCTCTAAAGAACTACTTCGTTCGATTAGCTCATTTAGTTTATCTTTATCATCTCCATAAACTTCTTTTGCTCTTTTTACAACAGACAAAGGAATTCCATATCGTAAAGCCGTTTCAAAGGCGTATGATCTTCCAATTGTTCCTTGCAAGAACTCATATGTTGGTTTTCTATTTTCTTCATCATAAAGAGCTGCAATTAGCTCAACATTTTCATTTGAGGCCATTAATGCTGCTAATCTTTTATGGTGTGTTGTAATGATTACTTTTATGTCTCTTTGGATTAAATCTTCGATTATTACTTTAAATAAACTAGCAGCTTCATCTGAATCTGTTCCCAGTTCTATCTCATCAACTCCAACTATTGTGTTTTTTGTAGTAAATAATTTTGAGAACTCAACCATTCGGCCTGCAAATGTTGAGATGTCATTTTTTACACTTTGAGGATCATCTAAAACGGCGTTTATTGATCTAAAATTACTAACAACCGTATCGTGATGAGCTTTATATGGAAGCAAATATTTTGAAAGAAAAACAGCTGATAAAATAGATTTTAACATCATAGTTTTTCCTCCTGCATTTACTCCTGTTATCATAATCACTGATTTTGTAAAATCAATACTTATTGGTTTTGGATTTTGAAGTGCTGGATGGCAAAAATCTATTAATTTATTTACATTATTTTTAGAAGGAAGAATAAAATTTTTATCCCCTGCTTTTGCGAAAAATAGTCTTGCTTGATAGTGATCAAATTTATCAAATTCTTTGTTTATAAATTTTAAAAATAAAAGATTTCTTTCAAATAAAGATGAAATTTCTCTACATATTTTTAATAAAATCTCTTCTTGTTTATTTCTTAAATCACTTTGTTTTTGTTTTAAATCAGAAACACTATGGGGAACAACATAGAAAAATCCAGAGTTTGATCTGTTTATTACAGAACCACTAATAACATGATTAAATCCACCACGAACAAGCAATGCTTCTTCACCATTTATATAATGAACTTGAGAATCAACTAAATATGTTCTTATTTTAACAGAATTAATAAGTTTATAAAGACTTTGTTTTATTGCTTCTTTGTTTTTTGAAATAGCATGTTTTATATTGTCAAAATCTTCATTTATTCCATCTTTTAGATTTGCTTTATCATCAAAATAATCTGAAATTTTTATAATATCATTTGGAATAACAATCTTTTCTAACCACTCAAGAGTTTTCCCCTCGAAGCTGAATTTCTTTAAATATCTAAAATAATTTATGATTTTAATAAATTCATAAATTTCATAAACCTTTAAAATTCCCTGTTTTTGTATGTGCATAAGTGCTGAATCTAAATTTTCAGTTTTTAAAGGTGCTTTAAAATCAAATTTTGATAATTCATTGATAAGTTTAAAATGAAGGTTTATATCACCTTCTAAAACAATAGATTTTTCCCTAGCCATTAGCTTTGAAAAGTTATCTATATAGTCCATTAAGTCTAGTTTTTTTAGTATATTTTGCATGGTGTGGATTATAGCTAAAAGGGTATAACATTAATATGAAAAATTTGTAAGTTAAAAAAATCCAGCATTAAAAGCTAAGATTTTTTTAAATAAAATAGTGCTAATTAGCAACTATTTGCTAATTCAATTTATTTTTTTGGTCTAAAAGCTTTTATAACTTCTTCATTACACTCTAAAAATGGACCTTCCATTAAATCAATACAATAAGGAATAGCAGGGAAAACTGCATCTAAGCACTCTTTTATTGATTTTGGTTTTCCTGGAAGATTTACTATTAGTGAACTTCCTCTTAGTCCTGCTGTTTGTCTTGAAAGTATTGCTGTTGGTACAAATTTCAATGATTCAGCCCTCATAAGCTCACCAAAACCTGGCATCATACGATCACATACAGATTCTGTTGCTTCTGGAGTTACATCTCTAAGTGCTGGTCCTGTTCCTCCTGTAGTTACTACTAAACAACAGTTTTCATTATCAACTAAATCTTTTAAAGTATCTTCAATAACATCTCTATCATCTGAAATACATCTATATACAAGTTCCCAAGGTGATGTTAGATATGAGTTTAAAACATCAATTATTGCTTTTCCTGAGATATCTTCATATTCACCACGACTTGCTCTATCTGATGCTGTAATTATTCCAATTCTTGCTTTTTTTTGTAGTTTTTCACTCATAGTAAATGTCCTTTTTCTTTTATATAATATACAGTTGCAAAATTTACAAAAAAATCTTTTGCACTTAAAGTTTCAACTATTTTGTCATTTGCTCCTAAATAAACTTCTATTTTAGTTCCCTTTTCTAAAAGTTTTTGAAGTTTTTCTTCACTCCACTCATAATATAAAAGCTCTTGTAACTCTTCAATACTTCCAAGATTAAAATATTTTGAGATATCTTTAGATGATGAACTTTTTACATTTTCTAAGAAATTTTCACAATAAGCATTTGGATCTTTTTTGAAATACATAAGCTGTGTTCTTTTAAATTTATCATCTTGAGTTTGAAAAAAAGCTGGAGAGAAAAGTTGAAGTTTATCAACTCTTTTTGAAGTGTTCAAAGCCTCTTCAAAGGCTTTGATTGCACCATAGGAAAAACCACTTAGAGTAAAATCATTTTTTATTATATATTCATCAAATAATTCTGATTCATTAAAAAAACAAAATCCAGAAAAATAATTTTTAGATATCTTCAAGAGTAATAACCTCATTTTTAAGCATAATATCTTTTAATCTATTTATTTGATCTGCACTATTAGATAGTTCTGCTCTTAACTCATTTTTTACATTTGTTAGAAGTTCTTCTGTTGAATTTGCCATTTTGTATTTGTTTACTATTTCATTTGCTGTTTTAAAAGCACTTACTAAATCTTCATGGTTTATTGCATATTTTTCTTTTTTTATAACTTCAACACCAATGAATCCTGCTAAATCTCTTTTCATATTTTCTACTAATTCTTGATATGAAGGATATGTTGAGTTTAGCTTTTGAACACTTTCATCAAAAAGTGCTACTTTTGATTTTGAAATAAAAGCCTTTGAAGCTTGGTAAATTGATAAAATTTCTTTTTGTTTTTCATCAAGAATTTTTATCTGTTTTTTTCCAAATTCTAATTTGTTTTTTGCAATTCTTATATCTTCGTTATCAACAATACTTTTATTGTTTTTAATCATATTTAATAGTGCTTCATTTATCAGTGTAGCTAAGGCAGCTGAGCTAAATCCAGCAGTTTCTTGAACTAATCTTTCGATATTAATTTCATGATTTTTACCCTCTAAGTAAAGCTCTAGTATTTTTTTTCTATCTTCAATATTTGGCAATCCCACATGAACACGTCTATCAAATCTTCCAGCTCTTAAAAGTGCATCATCTAAAACTTCTATTTTATTAGTTGCTGCTATTACAATAACGCCACTATCTCCATCAAATCCATCCATTTGAGTTAGAAGTTCGTTTAATGTTGATTCTCTCTCATCATTTGATTTTCCGCTTCTTGCTTTTCCAACTGCATCAATTTCATCAATAAATATAATCGCAGGTGCACTTTGTTTTGCTTTTGCAAAAAGTTCACGTACTTTTTTAGCACCCATTCCCACATAAATATGCACAAAACTTGCACCACTTTGATAGAAAAATGGAACATCAGCTTCACCTGCAACAGCTCGTGCGATTAGAGTTTTTCCAACACCTGGAGGACCTACAAGAAGTACACCTTTTGGTAGTTTTATTCCAAATTGAAGATATTTACTTGGATTATTTAAAAAATCAACAACCTCTTCTAACTCTTCTTTTATCTCTTTGATTCCAGCCACGTCTTTAAACGTGATATTAGAAGTAACAGCTTGAACATTTGAGTTTAGGTCATCATTTGATATTTTTGCTCTTGTTTTTATAAGTTCACTATCAAAAGCAGATGTTTGTTTTTTACTTTTGTCTTTATTTCTATCAAAAAAGGCTTTTACTTTTTCTTGTTTCATTCTTAAAAACATAGCTATAAAAAGAAGTACAAATAAGAAAATAATTCCTATATAATAAGAACTTCCTTGAATATGTGCATTACTTTTGTAAATTGTATAAACAAATAATACCAGCAAAACAACTGCTGATATTGCCATTAATTTAAAGTTTTTATCTAAATTCTTTTGTAAGTCTTTGTTATCTAAATTTTGCGACATTTTTTTCAAGCCCCACTTCATAATCATCTATATAAACCCAATCTCCAACTAAATCAGCAGTAGATTCAATCTCTATTTGATTGAAAAATTGATCAAGTCCTAGAAACTTTCCATTTTTTTCTTGTTCTACTAAAATCTCTAAAGTTTTTGTATTTGCTTTTCTAAAATCGAAGTTTTTTTGCTCTATGATTTTTATAAGTTCATTATATCTTACTTTTGCAATATCACCTTTTACTTGATCTTTCATAGTGGCACTTGGTGTTCCATCTCTTTTTGAGTATGTAAATGCATGAACATGCGTTAGTGGAAATCTATGAAGATTTTCCATAGCTTCTTTCCATATGGCATCTGTCTCACCTGGATGTCCTACAATAAAATCTGTTCCTAAAGCATATCCATTTTCTTTTAAGAACTCAAAAAGCTCTAAATCTGATAATACTTTATTTCTTCTATTCATTAGTTTTAGCATATCTTTTGAAGTGTGTTGAAGTGCTATATGAAGATGTTTTGCCATAAATGGCTCATTTATAATCTCTTTAAATTCATCATCAATTTGAATAGGTTCTATACTTCCCATTCTTATTCTTCTCACACCTTTTATTAAAGACATTTTTTTAAGAAGTTTTGCCATTGAAGTGTGTTGTTTTTTACCATATGATCCAACATTTGTACCTGTTAGAATAAACTCTCCAAAACCATTAGAAGCTAGTGTTGTAACTTGCTCTAAAATCTTATCTTCACTATAAGATCTAGCATCACCACGTACATAAGGAATAATACAATATGAACATCTAAAATCACATCCTTCTTGTACTTTTATAAATGCCCTACTTTTGCCTACAAACTCTTCAACAATTGTTTCATCAATATGTGTTAAATCCCCTGCTTGAAAAAATCTTTCTTCTTTTAATAAAAGCTCATTTATTTTCTCTTTTTCAGAATGTCCAAAAAGTGAATCAACCTTATCTTCTTTAAAAAGTGTCTCACCTTTTGTCCAAACTCCACAACCAGTAAAGATAACTCTTGGATCTTTTGGAAGTTTTTTTAATGTACTTATATACCCACGAGCTGTACTATCAGCACTATTTGTAACTGTACATGAGTTTATTACTACTACGTCTGCTTGAGATTCCTCTTGTGTTACTTCAAAATCTTTTAAATTGCTCATCATCACTTGAGTATCAAAAACATTTGTTCTGCAACCAAAAGTTTTAAAATATACTTTCGGTTTGTTTTTTGTAAAATTCATAAATATTTATTCCTAATTTATCTTTAATTATCTTTGTATTATGTCGTCTTCTAAATCTCTTGGTTTTTCTCTTTTTTTAACAGATGGACCATAAGAGTTATCAGTTCTATTTATATTGATTTGTTGTGTTGGGTAAGCTATATGAATATCATCTTCTTTCATAAATGCATCTAAAATCTCCGGACTTATGGTGCTTCTTAATACTAAAGCAGCATAAGAATTTGTCAAATACCAAGATGAAATCACAATACCATGAGGCTCTACAAAAGTGAAAACTCTTGGTTCCACTCCCGTTGCTCTTAACTGGTATTTACTTCTCATTTTTGATAGTTGTTTTCTTGTTACATCTGTGTAACCTTTTGAATAATGCTTTAAAATCTCTCTTGAAATTCTTTGAGCTTTTTTATAGTTTGAATCAAAAGTAATAGTAATATCAATACCATCCCAAACAGTTCTTAAACCTGAGTGCGTATAGTTTGCTATCATTTCTGAGAAAATATAGTTATTTGGAATAAAGAAAATTCTTCCCGTTCTTCTATTTGTTGTATAAGATGTTAGTGTGATATCTTCTCTAATTGTTATTTTAAATAGTGAAATATCAAGTACGTCTCCCACTGCTTCAACGTTATTTCTTTGTACTTTAATTCTATCACCCACTTGAATAGATCCTGATGTTACTATTACCATCCATCCAAAAATAGACATAAACCAATCTTTTAAAGCAATGGCAATACCAGCAGATGCGAATCCAAGGATTGTTACAAGATAAGAAACATTATCTATATATGAAAAAAGTAAAACCATTATGATTAAGAAAAACAGTGTAAAATTGATTATCTTATTTGTCATATAGTAGTTTTCATTTTGTGAAAAATATTTCTTTAATGCTAGTTTTACTAAGAATGCAACTATTGATAAAATTACAATAATTATAAAAATAGCAAACATTTTTTGTACTTGTTGAGAAATCTGACTTTGTATTTCTAAAATAACTTGTTCGATTTTTCTAGTATATACTTCCTCTGTTGTTGAAACAATCTCTAAAACCATTGAAAAATCTTTTTTTTGTTTATCTAAAAAAGTGATTTTTTCTTTGTATTCAGGTTTTTGATCAAAATTAAATAACTCTAAATATATAACTAACTCTTCATCAAGTTTTGTAGTTAATACTTCTATCTCTTTTTCTAAAGTCTTAAATTGTTTTTTACTATTTTCAAGTTTTTTAATATGAGATAATGAATTTATTATTCCAAATGGATTTGTTATATTTTCATATTTTTCTATTTCAGGAGGATTAATAAGTCCACCAATTGGTGAACCTTTATATTCATTTATTAGTTCAAGCTCGTTTTCTTTTACTCTTACTTTATTGTGTAGTTGATAAGTTTGTTCATCTGTAACATTTGATTTTCTTTTTAAATCATCTTTTAAAATAGCCAGTTCAGTAGAAATTTTACTATAAGCTACATAGTTTGAATATCTTTTTAATAAAATATTATCTTTTAAATCTAGTTCTATTTTTGTTACTTTTTCAAGTAAAATATTTATTTGAGCAATATTTTGCATATTAAGCTCTTTTGATTTTAAATCTTGTAACTCTTGTATTCTTTTTTGTTCAAGCTCTTTTTGAGCTTCATCATACTTTTCTTTTATAATATTTTGTTCAATTTGTTTAACTTCTGCTTTGTCTTTTTTATCAACAACATTAACAGAAGAAATATCACTTTCTGCTATTGCAAAACATGAAAACAATAATAAAATTATGATTTTTTTAATCAATTTAAAAACCTTTTAATATTTCTATAACATCATTTTTTGTAACTTCATTAGTGATTTTACAATCACCAATACCAACTGGTAAAATAAACTTTATTTTATTATCAAGTGATTTTTTATCTAAGAAAAAATGCTCATAAAAATCTTCAACATCTTTGATTTTATAAGATGTTGGAACATTATAAACTTCAAGTAGTTTTTTTACTCTTTGTTCTTCATCTTTACTCATAAGACCTAATTTTACAGCCAAAGCATTTGCCATACACATACCAATTCCAACAGCCTCACCATGTAAATAAGTATTATAGTTTGTCTCATTTTCAATAACATGCCCAAAAGTGTGACCATAATTAAGTGCTGCTCTGATTCCTAGTTCTTTTTCATCTTGTGAAACTACACTTGCTTTTGTTTGCACAGATTTTGCAATAGCTATTTGAATATTTTGTTCATTATTTAAATCATTTTGTTCAAGCCACTCAAAAAAATCTTTGTTAAAAGTAACAGCCATTTTTACAATTTCTGCAACTCCTGCTGCAAACTCTCTTTTTGGTAAAGTTTTAAGCATCGAAGGATCAATATAAACAGCAATTGGCTGATGAAAAGCTCCGATTAGGTTTTTCCCAAAGTTATTGTTTATTCCAGTTTTTCCACCAACACTTGCATCAACTTGAGAAAGTAAGGTTGTAGGAACTTGAACAAAATCAATTCCACGTTGATAAATAGAAGCAGCAAATCCAGTCATATCACCAATAACACCTCCACCAAAGGCAACTAAAAGTGATTTTCTATCAAGTCTTTGTGTAAAACAATGAGCTAAAATAGCCTCTAAAGTTTGCATGTTTTTATACTCTTCACCATCAGGAATAGTACAAACACTAAGCTCACGTGCATTTAATTTTGACTTTAAATACTCTAAATGAAATCCACTAACCGTAGGATTTGTAACGATTACTACTTTTCTATCAAAATATAGCTCGTTTAGTTCATCTATAAAAATTTCATAAGAATTATCGTGGGGTAAGGTTATTTTAACAGTCATTTTATCTATCCAAATATTTATTTAATAAGGATTTTATAATAGCTAAATAAAAACTAAAAAGAGGTTAAAGCTTTTTAGTTTTCTTTAATAAGATTTTGCATAATTGGTCCGCAAATTGCGTTTATTCCCATTTGTGCTAAGGCATTTATTTCCGATACTTCATTTACTGATGTTGCTATTAATTTTATATCTAAAGATTGAGTTAATATTTTTAATACACTTAAACTTTGTTTTGATTCCATTAAAAAGTATTTTGATGCTTTTATATACAAAGGTTTTAGCTCTTTTAAATAAGTATAATCATTGCTATTTGCAATAAAATTAAATACAGCAAAATTGAAATTAAACTCTCTAAATAAAGTTATATACATAACAGAATTATTAAGATTTTTATTAAACGATTCTTCTTCTAATTCAAATATAATATTTTCATTATTGAATTTTTTATATTTAACAAATAACTCTTTAATTTTCGTATAGTTATTTAAATCTTCAACAAAAATAACTGGTAGTTGAATAGTTATTTTTTTGCTTTCATTTTTGTTATTTTTTAATACTTTTTCCACAATATGTAAATAAACATCACTTAATCTACCTAATTCCAAAATAGAAGGTATTAAACCTTTGTAAGAAAAATTATCATTTTGATGTTTTAACTCAAAACTCATAGTTTTATGTATTACTTCATTTAGATTTATTTCAATTACATTTCTATAAAGTAATTTAAAATAATCTTTTTCTAAAGATTCATTTATTACATTTATCCATTGCTCTTTAGTAAGACATTTATCAATCTCTTCTATGTAATAATAATCATCTTCATTGTATGTTTTAGCTTGAGAAATTGCATAATCCATCTTAGTCATAAGGGTTCTTGAGCTTTGTTCTTCTTCATATTTAAATATTCCTATAAAAATATTATCTTTTGATATTTCTAAATTACTATAAATCTTTTTAATAAACGAAGGAATAGAATTTTTAATATTTGTTTCACTAATATTTGGTGATAGCATCACAAATTCAGAACCATTTATTCTACTAAGTAAGTTTGAATCTTTTTGAAATTCTTCTTTCATCAAATTTGCAAATTTGAATAAAATATTATTAGTTTTTTCATACCCGAATTTTTTATTTAAAATATCAACTTTTAAAGAAATAATAGTTACAAAACCTTGATTATTTATATTATCTTTTGCTAAATATTCTTCGATTTTTAGTATGAAATATTTTCTATTATGTAGTTTAGTTACTTCATCAAAATACATAAGTTCTTTGTTTAATTTTAAAACATTATTTGTGTTTTCAAACATTTTTTCTATCTTAGTTATCATGCTATTTATACTTAAAGTTACTGATTTAAATTCACTTGTAAAAGGCAATTTTTTCTCTATAATAAACTCATTATTCATTACAGCTTCAGCTTGTTTTTCAACGATTTTAAGAGGTTTTAGCATATAGTTAAATAAATAGAAAATAATTATTATTAAAAAAATAAAACTTATTAATAAAGAAAAAATAAGATTTTTAAACATAGAATAAGTTTGTTGATAAAATATCGTTCTATCATTATAAATTTCAATATTTCCTAGTACATTCCAACCATTAGAAATAGTGGCTTTTGCTGATATTTCACCTATATCTATTATATTTATGAACCATAAAGGGATTGTTTCATCTATTTGAATCTCTTTATTTACATCATAAATAATATTTTCATCCATATCTTTAAAGATGATTTTTTCATAATTTCCATTATCAAAACTAGCATTTATAACTGTTTTTATAGAACTTATATCTGTTCCTGCGTTTGTAATTGATAAGCTTATACTTGAAGCACTATTTTGTACATTTTCATATAAAGATTTTTGTGCTGAATCTTTTATAATCTTAAATGAAACTACTGTTATTAATACAAATAATATTGTAAAAACTATTGATAATACAATGGAAACTTGTTTAAATAAACTCATATTTTATTCTCCCTAAAATTCTTTAACACAACATCCCATTTTTTATGAGCAGCTGTTTTATTACCATTATCA
Organism: Aliarcobacter sp.; assembly: GCA_017995775.1. Classification (GTDB taxonomy): domain Bacteria; phylum Campylobacterota; class Campylobacteria; order Campylobacterales; family Arcobacteraceae; genus Aliarcobacter. The sequence goes on along the minus strand of JAGOIF010000033.1, from coordinate 3,875 downwards.
AGTACATCTGGATTAAAGTTATATATTGGTTTTAAATCTGTTCTTTTTGAGGCTGGAAATATTATTTTTCTTATACTATCTAAAACCAAAGGTTCAGAGTTTGGTGTTTCAAAGTATGTTAAAACCATGTGAGCATTTGTTGATCCATCAATTCTTACATAAGATAGAAACATTTTTGAAGATGGAATTCCTAAGTGTCTTAGTGCAAAATATTTAGCAATTACATAATCTTCACAATCACCCTTATCCCGAGCTAAAAACTCATAAGGATTTGCCCAATAATCGCTAGTGCCATAAATATCTTTGTCATCACCATATTTTACACTATTAAAAAAATCATTGATTTTTTCAAGTTTTGTTTTAGCATCTGCATTTTGTAATTTTTGCAATAAATTATTTAATGCAACAAATCTATTTTTTGCAAATTTATTGTATTTTTTTTCAACTTTTTCTAAAAGTGACGTACTTGCAAAATCAGCACTAGCAATATAAAACAGTAAAAAAAGAATGATTATTAAAGACTTCATAAAGGAATTATACCTAAAAGTATAAATTAAAACATAAAGATATTATTTAAGCTCACAAATCCGAAAATACAATAGGTTTTGCAAAAAAATAGCCTTGAAAATAAGAACATCCCATTGATACTAACATTTCATGTTGCTCTTTTGTTTCAACACCCTCAGCTATAACTTCTAAATTGAATTTTCCACCAATAGATAAAATTGTTTCCACTATTGAGAAATCATTGGTATCAATAAGAATATCTTTTATAAAAGATTGATCAATTTTTAATTCATGTATTGGTAGTTTTTTTAAATATGCCAAAGATGAATATCCTGTTCCAAAATCATCAATTGATAAAGTTACACCTAAATCAAATAACTCTTTTATTTTTTCAAGTGTTTCATCTATATTTGTGATTAATAAATTTTCTGTTAATTCTAATCGTAATTTATTAGGATTAATATTGTACTCTTTTATTAAAGAAGCTAATAAATCTACGAAATTATTCCTTTCAAATTGTTTTGGACTAATATTTATAGATACTCTCCAATCTTTTTTCTCTTCATCTTTTTCCCACTGTTTTATTTGACTTATGGCTTCAATTAAAATCCATTTTCCAATAGGTATTATTAATCCCGTTTCTTCTGCAATTTCTATAAAAGAGTTTGGAGGAATAAATTTATTTCCTTGTTTCCATCTAATTAATGCTTCAACACCTATAATACTAGATTCATTATTTTTTGTTATTATTTGTTTTTGATAGTGAAGTACTAATTCATTTTTTTCAATTGCTTTACTTAATTTTTCTATCATATAAGCTTTTTCTTCTATTATTTTTTGTAATTTTGGATCAAAGTAACTAAATCTATTTCTTCCTTTTTCTTTTGAGTTATACATTGCTGTATCTGCATATTTCATTAACTCATCTAAATCATCATTTTCTTGAAATAAAATTATTCCAATACTTGCTGTTAATCTTAAGTTATGTTCCATTAATAAATAGGATTTTCTAATTTCTGTCAATATTTTATTTGAGATGATATTTATATTTTTAATAACTTCATTTTTATCATTTGATTTTGTATCAATAAGAATAACAAATTCATCTCCACCTAATCTTGCTACAAAATCTTCTTCCCTAAGCACTTCTTTTAATCTTTTTGCAGTTTCAATTAAAAAAATATCTCCTATTGAATGTCCTTTAATATCATTAATCATTTTGAAATTATCTAAGTCAATAAATAAAAGCGCTCCATAATGATTTTCTCTTTTAATTCTTTTACTCATATATGAAAATATTTCTTTTAACATCAATCTATTAGGTATTCCAGTTAAATGATCATATCTTGCTAGTTGAAGAATCTCTTTTTCTCTTTCTTTAATTTCACTAATATCTAAAATTGCTGAAATTCGTATATTTTTATCTAATACTTTTATATCTTTACCTCTTAAAATAGCAGGGAAAGTTGAACCATCTTTTCGTAACATTATTGATTCATAAGCTTCTTGAGTATCATTTTTGATAACTTGTCTTACTAAATCTTTTGATTGAGGGGCTATAAAATATAAAGCATCTTTATTAAGCATTTCTTCTTCTGTAAATCCTAAAAGTTTTGTTGCTACTTTATTAACTTGACTACATTTTTTATCTTCATCATAAATAATTATTGCTTCAAGGGTTGAATCAATTATGATTTTAAAAGTCTCAATAAATTCGTCTTTTTCTTTTAAAATTTGTGCTTCTAATTTTTTTTGTTCTGAAATATCTATACCAAATTGAATATTTACTTTTCTTCCATCAACCCATTGTGAAATATGGCTAACAAACATATAATCTTTATGATTTTTTGTATTTTTATGTTCCCAGTTATATAAAGTTCCAAAAGGAAGTAAATCTGCGGCAACTTTATTCTGATTTAAAGGACAAAAGAAACAAGGCTTCGCTTGTTCATTTTGTAAAACTTTATAACAGGTTTTATTTAATATATCTCCAAATTCCTCTTTACATTTTTTATTAGCATAAAGAATTTCATGGGTAGATAAATCAATTATATAAATTAATGTACCACTATTTTCAACTATGGTTTGAATTTCTTTTAGCATAAGTTATATTCCTATTTATTTCTTTCTATTTCTTTTGCTTGTACTTCATCTTTTCCAATAAATTCTTTTTCATCTGCATCTTGAACTATTAATTTTGCTATTTCATCAGTTATAACTGCAATATCATGTGATTGAGAAGCTACCATAGCATTTTGTTGTGTTTGTTGATCAAGTTGATTTACTGCATCATTTATTTGTTCAATTCCTAATAATTGCTCTTTTGAAGCATTTTGTATATCAGAAATCAAATTCATAGTTTGAGAAATATTATTATTTAATTCTTTATATCCTTCTATCATATTTCCTGCAATTGATTTTCCTTGATTTGCTTTTGTTGTAGCTAATTCAACTATATTTTTTATTTCACGTGCTGCTTCTGCACTTCTATTTGCAAGATTTCGCACTTCTGCAGCAACAACTGCAAATCCTCGTCCAGCTTCTCCAGCAGTTGCTGCTTCAACAGCAGCATTTAATGAAAGAATATTTGTTTGAAATGCTATTTGATCTATTACGCTTATTGCTTCATTTATTGCAGTTACTTGTGCATTTATATCATCCATTGAAACATTTGTTTCATTTGCTAATTTCTCTCCAAGAATTGCTGAATTTGTCACTTTTTCTGAAAAATTTGCCATTTTTGCAATACTTTCTGTATTATTTCTTATATTTGAAGTTATCTCTTCTATTGCTGCTGCTGTTTCTTCTAGGGAAGATGCTGCTTCATTTGAGCTTATATTTAATTTATCTACATTAATTAACAATAAATTTGAACTTTTATCTAAAGTTAATCCATTTGATTTATTATCTTTTAACATTTTTGTTATTGAATCACCTAAGCCATTTACACCATTTGATAATCTTGATAAATGTTCTTTTAGATTTTTTGTTGAAATTTTATTTATGTATTTATAGTTTGAATATTCTTCTAAAATATTAAGAACATTATTTATATTTAGTTCCAAGTTTGTGGCCATATTATTTAGTACATTTTTCAATTGCGTTAAAGCAGGATTTGATACTTCTATATGTAATCTTTGAGATAAATCTCCTTGTTCAAACTCTCCTAAAACTAATATTGTTTCATCTATTAGTCTTCTATCTTCTTCAATTCCTTTTTTTGTTTTAACTATATTTTCATTTAATACTTTTGACATTTCACCAAATTCATCTTTTGATGTAGCTTCTAAAATTTTCACATTATCTGATTCTCTATTTAAATATGAAAAAAATGTTAATAATCCTTCTTTAAAACTATTTAATGAGTT
>JAGOIF010000032.1 GCA_017995775.1 Aliarcobacter sp. | reverse complement strand
AGTAAAGAAGGTCAACTTTATGACAAATCGAACATTTTATTAATGCACGCGATGGGTCCTAATGTTGCTGGGGTTATTGGTTCAGCAGTCGCTGCTGGTGTACTTTTATCGATATTTAAATAAAAATACCAAATAACTAAAAAAGCCTAAGTAGATTTTCTACTTAGGCTTTTTTTATGCTTTTTTATATAACTAATTAAAAACTACTCTTCAACTACCTCAACAATAGCTTTAATAGATTCATCAGTCATATCTAAATCTAAATGTGGAGCATCTTTTACTTCAACTAACTTAACGTCAAAACCTTTTTCTTTTGCTTGATTATAAAAATCAATTGTTATTTGTGGTTTAGAAATATCATCAGCTGTTCCATAAACAAGAACCATTTTAGTTTTTTTATCAACATTTCCTAAAACATCAACCATAGATATTAAATCTTTTGCTTTATTTTTTTCATGTATATTATAAACACCACCAGCACAAACAAGATTATTTATTAACTCAGGTTTTACACCACTTAAAGTAGCACCCATTGTACATCCAGCACTATGACCTATATATGTGATTGTTGAAGCATTATATTTATCTTTTAAACCAGCAACTAAAGCTCCTAAAAATTCAACATAATCTTTTTTTGCAGATAAGTTCTCTGATCCTTCATGGGATAATGCTTTAAAATTATTCGTAGATGATCCTGAGTATCCAGGAAGCGCCACAGCTATTGTTGTAACATCTGTTTGTAAAGATAGGTTTTCAGCAAATGGAGCATATCTAGCTAGTGTATCAGTGCCTTCTTTCCAAGTTCCATGAACTACAATATTTAAAGCATCTTCCTTATCACCTTTTGATTTATAATATTGAATACACTCATCTCCTGCAAAAATAAAATTATCACCTTTTTTAGCACAACTCTCTTTTGATATATTTGCTGCAAATAATAAATTTGATGAGAAAAGAAATGCTGCTGTTAATAAACTTTTTTTATACATTTAATATCCTTTATTTTTAAATTAATTAATCTTAATAAGGTGTAACACCTATATATCCAGCTGTTTGTCTTTCAATAATTTCAACAATTCCAGCTTGAACATAATCTATTCCATCTATAAAATCATCTTGTGTCCATTTCATAGTTTCCATTGTATTTTTACAACCAATAAACTCAACATCGTATTCCATTAAAGATTTGATTCTATTAAGTGTAGCTGCATCATAATCTTTTTTTACAACTCGCATCCCTTTACCATATAAAACAACCGCAACTTTTAATGTCTCACTTGGATACTCTTTTAAAATATTATATATAGAACCAATAGTGTGATTTACCGTATCTAAATCACTATCATGCATATTTATAACTAACTTTCTTGGATTATCAAATGTTGGTTGAGGATCACTGAATTTTGATTGACCATAAGAAAAAACCGCCATTAAAATAACTAGTAGAATTTTTTTCATTTTTACCCTTTTACTATCATATTTTCTTTTATTATACCACTTTTAATGATTCTACAATAAAGTCCCCTATGACCTTTTAGTAAAGTAGGTAAATTATTATCAAACAGGCTTAAGTGGCTACAAACGGTACAAATTTGGGTAATTTCAAGAATCGTATCTTCTATAAAAAGCTGTTTTCCCACTTCAAAATCATGTGGATCAAAATCCAATAATATATTTTCACCTAAACACCCTATTTCTAAATCTATATTATTTTGTTTTGCTATTTCATAAGATTTTAATCCTGCAATCATAACTGTTTGGTCTAGTTTTTTACCTGCAAATTTATCATTTTCTATTCCATAATCTACAATTAGATTCAATTTAGAAACAATAGGTCGCGGAAGTCCACTTGATTCGTTTGTTGCACTAAATGTTTTTAGAACTTTTCCTAATTCAATCATTTAATATTCTCTTCAAGTATTTCATCAAAATCTTTTTTTGTCCAACTTCCAGGATATTGTTTTATAAATTTTCCCTCTTTTGATACTATAAAAAACGTTGGTGTGATTTTTTTATAAACTTTTTCTAACTCAAAAGGCAGTCTTGACTTATCCATATCATTTACTAGATATATATAATTATTATCTATTTTTATTTTTATATCACTTTTAGATAAAACTTCTCTGTCCATTTTCTTACAAAAAAAACAACTATTAGAAGTTGCATAAACTATTATTTGTTTATTTTCATCTTTTGCTTTTTTTAATATTATTTCTTCATCAATACTTGAAGAAAGTTTTTCTTCATTTTGCGTTTTATCTAAATTATCATTGTATTGCATAAAAAATATTGTTAAGTTATTGTATTCATCATCACTTAACTTCATACTTTTTTTTGTATCGTAAAAATTTAAAATATGATCATCACAAATTGAATTAAATCTATCTGGTTTTTCTAAATAAGATTTTAAAAATGCCTCAATTTCTATCTCTTGCATTTCAGGATCACTTGAATCACCAATTTTTTTAGGACTATCCATAATCGAATATGCAAGCATATTTACAGTTGGTGCTCTCAGATTTAGAACTTCATTATTTTTACTAAAAAAATTATCTTTTAGAATATTTATAGATATATAAGCCCCATGACAAGTAGAACATTTGTTTTCGAAAATTTCTTTTCCTTCTTTATAATCTGCACTTAGATTTAAAAGAAAAAGCAGTGTAATTAATAAAATTTTTATCAAATTAAATCCTTTTTTCAACTTAATAAATATTTATTACAAAAAAATTTATTAAATAGAAAAAAGCATAAAGAAAAACTCTTTATGCTTTTAAAGTAAAAATTAGATAATTCCAGGATTCCCTGCAACTCCAATAATATCAGGAGTATCAACTTTTATATTAGCAATATGTTTAACATTTTTTAAATATGCTTCAACAGTTTCCCATACAGGCTCACCATCAGATTTAGCTCCAACAGTAGACCAACCAGCAACCTTATAAGATTTGCTAGCATCAATTTTCTTTCCAGTTTTTGTAAGTACAATATCTGTAACTCTTTCACCCATTTTTGCTTTTGGATCAATTCTATAAGATATTCCACCTGTTCTTACCATATCTCCACCTTGTTGGTAGAATGGATCTTCATTAAATAAGTTATCAGCAACATCTTCTAAAATATCTTTAATATCTTTTCCGCTCATATCTCTTGCATAAGTTTCAGGATATGTCATAGCTGTTTGACTCATTAAATCATCAAAAGTAATAGCTTGACCTGGCATTACAGAAGTTCCCCATCTAAATCCTGGAGATAATGAAATTTGTGCTTCTTTTACTTCTAAAAGTGCATCACAAATAATTTGATCCCAAGAACCGTTGAAGTTTCCTCTTCTAAATAATGTCGTATCAGTAGTTGCGATTTCTCTTGTTAATTCTTTAAGAAAAGGTAATCTTACATCTTCGATGTATTTTTTCATCTCTTTATTTTCAGGAATTAAATCTGAGAAAATTGGTAATAATGTAAATTTAAAGTCTTTGATTTTTCCATTTTGAATATCTAAGTCTAGTACGTTTAAGAATTTACCATTACTTCCTGCATTACAAACATAAGTTGTACCCTCTTTATTTTTAACAGGAACAGCTTCTGGAACACCATCATGAGTATGTCCACCCATAATAAAGTCAATTCCTGTACAAATTTCTGCCATTTTTTTATCAGTATCAAAACCATTGTGAGATAAAACTATAACCGCGTCTGGTTTTTCTTCTTCTTTTATTTTATTAACAAGTGCTTGCATTGAATCTTCTTTTATACCAAAAGTCCAATCTGGAATAAATCTTTGAGGATTTGCAATTGTTGTATAAGGGAAGGCTTGACCGATAATCGCAACTCTTGCATTTCCCATTTTTTTAATTGTATAAGGCTTAAATGCATGTCCTGTATCTTCATCAAAAGCTTCAGCACCATTCATTAAAGAATCTTCTTTAACAAAAATATTTTGTGCTAAGAATTCTGCATTAAGTGCTTTTACATTTTCTAAAACTTCCTCAGCTTTATATGTAAACTCCCAATGTCCAACAGCAACATCAACACCTAGTAAGTTCATAGCCCCAACCATATCTTTACCTCTTGTATAAAGAGAAGTTGCACTTCCTTGCCATGTATCTCCACCATCTAACATAAGAGTTTTATCTTTTCCAAAACTTTCTGTTAAAAAATCAACAACTGTTTTAATCTGTGCAAAACCACCAACTTTTCCCATAGCTTTTGCATGTTTTTCAAAATCAACACATGAATATGCATATTCAAGTCTTTTATTACCTTTAAGACCATAATAATCTAATAATTTTTCACCAACAATATGAGGTGGTTTACCAAAATTACTAAAAAATCCAAGGTTTACACTAGGCTCTCTAAAATACACAGGTAATAACTGAGCATGAGAATCTGTCATATGTAAAAATCTTGCATTTCCAAATGGTTTTAATTTATAATAGTCTTCTAATTTATTCGTTGTATCAGTCATTCTTGTATGAGAATTTGCAAATACAGGTGCAGCACCAAGTACTGCCATCATATATACAAACTCTCTTCTACTTAATTTACTCATTTTTTATGCCTTATATCAGTTTTAAATACTATTTTTTTATAGTATTTTTAGATTTATGAGAATAAAAAAAGTCAAGAGTACAAATCTTGACTTTTTTAAACCTATTAATAATTAAAAATTAATTATTAATATTTATAACCATCACCTGGAATTACCATTCTCCATGTAGTTTTAGCTTCTTCTTCTTGTGTTAATGCACTAATTGCAAAAGAGCATGCTCTCCAAGCTCCAAATTCAATTGTATCTTCACTTACTTTTTTCTTTTTATCATCAACAATATCAATATTTTTAGAACCTGTTTTTAAAGCTTCATTCACAGCTTCAATATATTGGCTAGCTTTCATTCCAAGTCTCATAAATTCAACTTTATGTTTTATTGCTATTTCATTATATTTAGCAGCTGTTGCAATAACTTTTTCCACACCATTTGCTTCAACATTACACTCTTTTTTAACATCTAATTTAGATATATCAGAAGCTGATGCGTTAACTAATCCAAAAGTTAATAATGCAGTTGCTGTTACGAATTTTAAAACTGTTTTTTTCATAATATTCACCTTTATTATTTTCTTACATCTGGACCGTCAATAGACATACCATTAGACATATACGCTAAGAAATAAACTAATTCTTTCATTTGTGTACTTTCATCTTTTGGAGGAACTTGTCCTTGATCTACCACACAACCTGATAATCTTCTTTCTAAAGTACCTAAACTTTCCCATTTTAATCTATAAACAGGGAACTGAGTAATTTGACCTGTTAAAGGTGAAAGTTTCTCATTTCTAACTCTTTGTCCTGCTCCTTGAATATGACAAGTTGCACAAGACATTTTTAAATAACCTCTTTGAGTATAGTAAAATTCTTTACCATTATCATAAGCTTTTTGAGCATCTGCATTTTGGATTTTTATATCAAATTTTTTACCAGCTTCTGTTGTAGCATTTGCTAAATAAGCTTGTAAATCTGCTATATCACCTTTTTGCGTATTCCACTCTTTTTCACCATTATCTCTTAAACAATCATTTACAGCAGATGTTAAAGAAACTACATCTTTCTTTTTATCATCATAAAATGGATAGTTTCCTACGATTGCTGGATCTGGAAAACAAGTTGCAAAAGAGTTACCATTTGCAAATTTCTTATTATAAAGCATTTCTCCATTTTCAATTCCACTTTCATAAGGTGGCATTTCTTTGATAGCTTCATATTGTGACTTTGCATCTTTTGAATATGCGTATGTTCCAATATTAAAATCATTATGTTTTAAATTTTTTGCATAATCATTTTTTAATTCAGCATCAGTTGAATATGGGAAAAATTTATTTTTATCTTTTTCCGGATCTTGAAACTTTGCTTCAAAATATTTAATTGCTTCTATTCTATCTATTTCAGCTTGTGCATTAAAATCAGAAGCATTTAAAGTACATACTGTTAGTGCTATTAGTGCCGTTGACTTTATTATTTTTGATAACATCGTATCTCCTTTATATTAATTACTAAAAGTAATTATTTGATTTTTGCAATACTAGTATCAGTAGCACCTTTTAAATCTGTCCAAGTCACTTCAATATCATCTCCAACTGCTCCACCTTTAAATGAAAACTTCATATAAGGATCTTTTGATAAAAATTGACTTGTTGATGCTTCATAAACAATTTTTCCAGCAACTTTTGCAGTTACGTAAGTAATAAAATTTGCTTCTTTTTTTGCTCTTTCAGCTTCTTGATAACTTAACATTGGGTGAGTAGCTAATGCTTTTACTTCAACTATTCCATCTTTTAATTTTGCTTTTATTTTTGTAGTATCTGACATTTTTATTCCTTTTATTTTTTCTATTATTTATTTTATTTTTATAGTTATTTATGGTTTAGCTGAATAAAATCAACCACCACATCCACCAATAGTTACTTTTACTAATTTAGAAACTGAGTATAATTTTCCATCAGCTTCTGCAATAACTGTTACTGTTCCAGTTTTTGCTAATTTAATTCTAATTGCATAATCAATCACTGCATTTTCAGGAATTGTAAATACTGCAACTGCACTTTCAGGATTTGCATCTTGGAATACTGCTACTTTTGTTGCTTTTAATTGAGTATCAAAAGATACAGGAATAACAGCACCATTTTCAGCAATATCAGGAGCACTTAAATTAATACTTCCTTCAGTTGTTGCAGTTGATCCAAAAATTTCTTTTACAGCTTCATCAACTTTTGTAGCAGTCCAAGCTTTTGGCTTAGTCTCTCTAAAATCAACCGCACTTAACTTACCAGGAACTGCAGCAATTGCAATAGCTCCTAAACCTAAACCTAAAAAATTTCTTCTATTAATCATTTTACTTTCCTTTTATTAATTTATTGTTTTTAAATAAGCAACTAATGCTTTTATTTCAGAATCACTTAACCAACCATTTTTCCCAAATGCAGGCATTGCTGAAACTGGATTTGTTGTATATGGATCAAATATTTTTTCATATAAAGCCTCTTCTGGCCACGCTGATAAAGATTGTAAAATTGGACCCATACTTCCAGGACCATCTAAATCTTTTCCATTTATAGCATGACATGCAACACAATTACCTTGAGTATTTGAATTGAATATCTTTTCACCTTTTTTTATTAATTCCGAATCCGATGCAAAAACACTAACTGCCATTAAACCACTAATTGCAGATGCTGTTAATAATTTTTTAATTAAACTCATAACATTCTCCTTCGTTATTTGCTTGAACTAATCATATAATCAATTACTTCTTTCATTTGATCATCTGTTAAATCCATGTTACCACCTTTTGGAGGCATACCATTTATACCATTAATTCCATTATGATAAACTTTATCAATACCTTTAGTAAGTACATTTTCCCAAGCTGATTTATCTCCAACAACAGGTGCTCCAATTGCAGCATTAGCGTGACATGCAGAACAATTAGCTTCATATGTTACTTGACCTGGTTTTGCTGAAGCTGTATTTTCAACTTTAGGTAAACTTCTTTCTACTGATAAAGGCTGATTTGCATCACCTGATAAATCAATATTTATTTTCATTAAAAGTTTGTCTGTATCTTCTTTGATACAATCTTTCATACATCTTGTTCCTGTTCCATATATTTTTGGATCAGAAAGCAATGCAGTCATATTTTTAACACCTTGTCTTGGATCTTTTGTATCAACTTCAGGATAAAAACCATCTTCATTTGGCATTTTGATTTTCATCATTTTTTCTTTATCTAATACAAATTCATCATCCATAGCTTCACCTTCATACTTAATACCATTTACAGATAATAAATAAGCAGTAATTGCATAAGTTTCACTATTCGTTAAACTTTTTGGATGATTAAAAGGCATTGAATCTTGAATATACCAGTAAAGTGTACTAGCATATGGCCAATAAGAACCAATTGTTCTAATTGGAGTATCTGGATTTGGATTTTCATCCGCTGGATTTAATCTTTGAATAGTTAAAGAACTTTTTGAACCACCAGCAAGCATAGGATAACCTTTACCACCTGATCCAAAATCTCCATGACACATTACACATTGTGCATCATAAAGTTCATTTCCTAATTCAACTGAACCTTCAGCTTTTTTAGCTTTTCCATCATCTCCTAAAACAACTTCACCCTCTTTTGTATCAAATTCAGGTAAACCAGTTCCATCAGGTCTTACATCAACATCCCAAGCAGCAATTTCTCTTTTTGTTGGAACTCTTCCAATATTAGAATCTTTTACTTCTTGTGTATTCACATAATATGAAGAATACTTACCATCTTTAATTGGATATTTAACAGCACCATCAACAGAAGACTCTTTTGGAGCAGCAACTAAAGAACTAGCTAATAAAGTAGATAATCCAATCCCAAGAAGAGCCGTTTTAAGCTTTTTTGTGTTTTCTAATTTGAACATTATTACACTCTCCTTTACTAGTTATTTCCCAGGTTACTATTGCATTTCTATGATAAACTGATTCAACACCAATTGCTGATGTTTCTTGATCAATAGTTGGTTGAATATTTCCGAAGTCATCATAAGATCTACTTGCTAAGATTAAAGGTTTCCCTTCCCATCTAATTACATAAGAGAATCTTGTCCATGATTTTGGTAATACTAAACCTTTTAGTTTAGCTTCTACCCAATTATCACCACCATCAAATGATATATCTACACCTTTGATTGTTCCATGTCCAGACCATGCAAGTCCTTCAATTTCTACCATCTCACCTTTTTTAAGGTCAGTCCATGGTTTTTCAGGACATGGTGATGTTATTACTGAATTCACTTCATTTACCCAGAAATATCTAATTGCTTTTCCAGATTTTTGTAACATTGTATATTTTGAAGTTTCTTCTTTTGAATGCCATGGTTTATCAGAAAATTCTAATCTTCTTAACCATTTAGTATTAAGATTTCCTTCCCATCCTGGTACGATTAATCTTACAGGATAACCTTGCTCCGCTCTTAATGCTTCACCATTTTGACCCCAAACAACCATAATGTCATCTAAAGCTTTATCAACTGGTATTGATCTTGGATTTGAAGCATTATCACTTCCCTCAGCCAACATCCATACTGCATCTTTTTCTAAACCTAAATCATCTAAAATAGTTTTTAACATAACTCCAGTCCAAGAAGCAGCGCTCATAAGACCTTTCATAAATTGTAAACTATTAAACTGTGGACCTCTCCACTCAGGACTTCCATTTGCAGGACATTCTATAAAATAAGTTCTAGTTTCACTTGGATATTTTTTTAAATCTTCTAAAGTTAAAACTATCTCTTTTTTTACTTTCCCATGAATTATTAATCTCCACTCATGTGGATCAACATGGGCTGTTCCTCCATGGTTTCTTACGAAAAATAGACCATTTGGTGTAATGATTCCTTCTGATTCATGAATTGGGCACATAGATACAGAAGCATAAGGATCTCCTGATGAGAATAAATCGTGCGTTCTTCTTATATTATTATGTTCATATGGAGATGGCATACCATATAAGTTTTTATTTACTGGATCCCCTAACTTTTGACCCCAAGGTGCTTCTTTTATAATTGCAAGATCATCTGCCTTTGCAGATACTGGCGTTAAAACAGTTGCAGCACTTAAAGCTCCAGCAGAATAAATAGCAGTTTTTCTGAAAAAATCTCTTCTACTTGTTGTTTCAATAGTATTAGATTTTAATTCTTCTTTTAAAACTTCGCTGTTTTTCAACTCTTACCTCCTAAAATATTTGATAATACTCATTAAATTTTTTCATCACATCAATTATAGGTTTTATAAGTTAAATTAAAACTTAAAATATTAAGTTTTCTTATATTTAAGAAGAATTAGTAAAAGGTATAGTAGCAATAGAATAGCACCTATAACTAGGGCTTATTCTTGACATATAGATTCTTTATAATAGTTGTTTTTATGAATAAGTATTCATAAAAAATAGGTTTTTTTTAACTATTTTAAAGCTAGTTTTTTAACTCTTTTTTTAAAAATACTTTATGTAATTTTCTAATTAATAGCATTAATATTAATCCATCAATAATACTAGCAATTATAAAAGAAAAATATTCAGATTGAGAAATTAATCCATAGTTAAAAGTAAGCATTGCAATGGCTACAAGGAAAGTTAAAGGCATTGAATCACTTAAGGCAAAAAGTAATGTTTGTTTGAACTTTAGATATTGGTAAAAAGCCAAATAAGAACTTAGTAATCTAATAAATATTATTGCAAAAATTATAAAGAATGCATGTTCTAAAATGTCATAATTTAACATATTTAGTTTTACAGTAGAACCTGTATAAATAAAGAAAATAGGAACGAAAAAACCAAATCCAAATGATTCAATTTTATCTTGTAATTCATGTTTTTGACTAAAGAACATTTTAAAGAATAATCCAGCAGCAAAAGCACCAAGAACAACATCGATTTTTAAAGCATACATGATTGCAACTAAAATCAATAAGCTTGATATTGAAAATCTAATATCTTGATCAAATCTATTATTTGCAGCATCAGGAATAAGGAATTTTTTTAACTCAGGATACCACCAAAAAGTTATATAAAATAATCGCAAAGCTAAAATAGTAAGAATTACTACAAAAATAATAGTTAAAATAGAAATTAAATAATCAAGACTTAAACCATATTCAACCCAACCACTAAATAATGTAAGAGCCAAAATACTTATAACTTCACCAACAACACCTATTGATAAAGCAAGATTTAACCAAGGTTCATCTTTTCCATACTCTTTTATAAGCATCATAATCATACCTAAAGAGAAAATAGGCAAGGCAACAAAATATGTTATTCCTAAATTAAAAATCCAGCAGATTAACGCAGAAATAGTATATAAACATACAAAATATAAAATTACATTCCAAGCTAGCGTTGCTTTTATTATTTTTACAAGTTTTAAATTTATTTCAAGACCTGCTAAAAACATTAGATATACAAAACCAAATTTAGCAATTAGTTTTAAAGTTTCATCATCATAAATTAATCCAAAATATCCAGCAATTAAACCTAAACATATCTCAACAACAACGACAGGTGCTTTGAAAAGTTTTGATAAGGCTGGGGCAAACATAATAATTGAACAAATTGAAACAATTAAAAAAAATTTTTCCACTCATATTTCCTACATTTTAAATAGTTGGCATTCTATCTTAATTTAGACAGTTTGGCTCTCTTCTTCATCTTTTATAATCAATCCAGCTTCTCTTAAAAAAGGGCTTGCTACAAAAGTCATCTTTTTCATTTTGTCGAATTTTGCATAGCTTAAATAAAGTATATCTCTTGCACGTGTTACAGCAACATAAAAAAGACGTCTTTCTTCTTCTAAGCTTCCACCTTTACTCATAAGTTTTCTATTTGGAAATCTTCCATCCATTAAGTCAATTACATAAACTTCTTTGAATTCCAAACCTTTACTTGCATGAATTGAAAGAAGATTTACACCATCTCCTTCACTCATTTCACTTCCACCTAAAATCATAGAATTTAAAAACTTTGAAAGATCACTAAAGTTTTTCGATAGATTCTTTAAAAGCATACATTTTCTATTTATTTTGGCTAATGATTTTGTTTTTTGACTTGGATTTATTGTTCCATCTTTTTGTGTTGCTCTTTTTGTAGATAAAAAATCTTTTAATTTAGAGTATGCCATCGAAGATGAGATATTTGTAACTAAAGTTTCTGGATTTTTTGTTCTTCTTAAATGTTTCATAAGTAAATAAATATCGTATAAATATTTTCCACCATCTACATTTAATTTTGGATGTTTTAATATTGGATTTCCTAAAAAAGCCTCTTCAAAATTACAATCTTTAAACTTTGAAACAGAACCTAATTCTAAAAAATCATCAAAAAGTCCAAGTTGTTTATTTTTTACTTTTCCGTTTTCATAAGGATTATTTATATCAGGTCTTGGATGGAAGAAACCTTTTAATAAATCTCCATCTCCTAGCTTTATTAAAGCATCGAAAATATCTTTTGCTATTGCTTTTCCAATACCTTTTCCATGCTCAACAATATGTATAAATGCCATCATATCATTGTGCGTTACTTGCATTACTAAAATATCTAAGATAAATTTTACTTCAACAGAGTCAAAAAAACTCATTCCACCTTTTCTTTTTGCTGGAATTGAAAACTCTCGCAAGTTTGCTTCTATTCCATCTGCACTTGAATTATTTCTATAAATAATTGCTATTTCATTGTGAGGTGTTGAGCTTTTTGATATTAATTCTGAGATATATTCATATTGAGAAAAAAGCTCATTAAAAGCTAATAGCTTAGGTCTATATTCATTTTCAGCACGTACTACTTCCAGTTTTTTTTCATAAACTCTTTCATTATGTTCAATTACTTTTGTTGCTAAATCTAAAATAGGTTTAGTTGAACGATAGTTTTTTCTTAATGTAAAAACTTCAGCATTAGGATATCTTGTTGCAAAAGTCGAAATAATTCCTATATCTGAGCCATTAAAAGCATAAATACTTTGGTCATAATCTCCAACACAAAATAAAGAATTTGGTTTAAATCCATCAAGAAGTCTTCCTTGAAGTGGATTTGTATCTTGATATTCATCTACAAGGATTTCTTTGAATGTAAAGTCATTTTCTTTTAAGGTTTCAAGCATAATAGTTAATAAATCATCGAAATTTGCATAACCATATTTAGTTTTTAGTTCATTAAATTCATCAACCACATCTTCATAAATCATTGTATAAATTTCATGGTTTGCATTTTTAGATTTTATCCACTCTCCAAAATCTTCACCATCATTTGAGTTTAGATACAAAGAGTACATATCATATAAATATCCACCATCATAAGGATTTGCTTCATCAGTTCTATCAAAAAATACTCTTTTTTCATAAACTGATTTAAACAATGTTTTTAATTCATTTGGTTGTTTTAAAGTAATATTTACATTTAATTCTTTTAAAAGTTTATATGAAACCGAGTGAAAAGTTCCTGCCATGATTTGTTTTGCAATATCTTTTCCAAAAAATTTAGCAACTCTTGTTACCATTTCAGCTGCTGCTTTATTTGTAAAAGTTAAAAGTAAAATTTCATTTGGTTTTACACCATTGTTTATAAGTGTGGCGATTCTTCCAACAATTGTAGAAGTTTTTCCAGTCCCAGCACTTGCAATAATAAGGTTATATCCATAAGGACAAGTAGCAGCACTTAGTTGCTCTTGATTTAAATTTGATAAAGGCATGGGATTAATTGATTGTATTTATAAAAAGTTTTGTCATTTCGAAATAGTAGCATAAAAGTGTTAACAGAATAAGAGCAGAAGATAAAAAAAGAGTGGATAAAAATCGACACCCTTTTTCTATACAAGGAAACATAAAAAATTATTTTGTCTAAGAAATCTAAATCTTAAGGTATTTACATAAATAAGTCGCTGCGTCAACCTATCTATACAAGAATTATAACAAACCATAATTAACTGATATATAATCAATAATTAATGGAAAGTTAACTTAAGGGTATATTTGTAAAATATATAGCTTAAGTATTTAAAATCAGCCTATACTCTTAAAGCTTTCATCATGTATAATGAAAAATATATTATAAAAAAGAAATGAAATGAACATAATAAAAAACTTATTTACTGATTTGGAAAACTTATTAAATTTATTAAATAACTTTGATTATACTAAACTCTTATTATTAACAATAATATTGGCAATAATTTATTTAATAAATATTATTTTAGTAAACAAATACTATAAACCAAGAATAAATAAAACAAAAATCGAATTAAAAAAAATAAATCTTGAAGCAACATTAAACAATAAAAGACAATACTTATTAAAAATATATTTAATACTATTTTTATTTATTTCATTTTTTATTATTTTTAAAAATAATTTAACTGTAATAATCCCAATATTATCTGCTTTAATACTAATATCTCTTTTTTCAATGAAGGAACAACTAAATAATATATTTTTAGGTTTATCTTATAAATCATCAATTTCAACAACGATTTATGAAGGAATGGAATTTTATTTTAAAGAAAAACCCAATGAAGTTTGTAAAGTAACAAAAGTTAATTTATTTAAAACCATTTATAAAAATCAAATGACTGGACAGCTATTTTCACTTGAAAATAGAGTTCTTAATGAAATAGAAATAATACATAAGGTAATCAAAAATTTGGATTATATAGAGTTTAAATACGTAGTTAAAAATGATTATCCTCTAGAAGAATATATAAAAGAAACAAGAGAAAATTTAAATAAATATATAAATAAAGTAGATGTAGATTTCAAAACCCTAAGAGAAACTATATTATCTTTAAAATCAAAATATAACACAACACCATTTTTAAAACCATTTTATAAGATTGATGTTGAATTTGATTTAAAAGAAGAGGTCATAATTAAATTAAAATTAACTACATATAAATATAATTATGACCGCTATTTGGATGATTTATTAAAATTCAGACCTAAAGCAATAAGCCAAGTTAAAGATGAAATAGGAATTGAAATCAAAAATAGCGAAGCTATAAATTAATTAGCTAGCTTTTTTAATAATCATTTGTAAAAGTTTAAAATATCCAATAACAATTATTATAAATATGTAAATAAATTGAGAAATATTTATAGATTTTTGAGCCATTATCCAATGAATTGTGATTAATATTAAAGATACATATACTAATTTATGATATTTATTATACTTTTTAAAAAGTTTTTTTGTTGATGTTAAACCCATAAATAAAAGTATAAAAAAAGCTATCATTCCTAAATAAATAAATGGTTTATCCAAGGTCTCTTTTATTACAAACTCTAAATCAAATTGTGCATCCAAAACTATAAAAGTTAATAGATGCAACAATGCATAAAAAAATCCTAAAAGCCCTACTTCTTTTCTGTATTTTAAAAGATTTATTTTATTTTTTATCAATGAAATTATTATTGATAAAAAGAGTATTACAGTTGCGCTTACACCTGTGATTGTGTAGATATACTTAATTGGATTAGCAACATTATTTAAAATAAACAATCTACTTAATAAATAAGCCAAAGGAGTAAAAGCAAAAAGATATAAAAAGATTCTTTTCATTAGATTAACTTTGTTAAATCCATATTTTTATAAAGTCCTGCAACTTCTTTTTCATATCCATTGTACATCAATGTATTTTGTTTTAAAAAACTTCCTAGAACTCTTTCTTTTTTTTGCGACCATCTTGGATGATCTACATTTGGATTTACATTTGCATAAAAGCCGTATTCATTTTCATTTTCTTTTTGCCAAGTATTTAATGGTTCTTTATCTACAAATGAAATTTTTACTATTGATTTTATTGATTTAAAACCATATTTCCAGGGAACAACTAATCTAATTGGTGCACCATTTTGTTTTGGCATTATTTCACCATAAAGTCCTGTTGCTAAAAACGATAATTCATTCATAGCCTCATCCATTCTTAGACCTTCAACATAAGGATATGAAATAACTCCGAATCTTCCTCTTTTTTGATCAGGAAACATACTTGAATCTTCTAAAGTTTCAAATCTTATATACTTTGCACTTGATAGTGGTTTTACTTTTTTAACCAAGCTTGCTAATGAAAATCCATTCCAAGGAACTACCATACTCCAAGCTTCTACACATCTAAATCTATATATTCGCTCTTCAAGGCTAAACATTTTTGATAAGTCATCCAAAGTTACTTTCATTGGATTTTCTACTAATCCATCAATTGTTATTGTCCAATTATCTGTATTTAAAGTATGAGCTAAATCTTTTACGCCAGATTGAGTTGTAGTAAATTCGTAAAAATTATTGTATGAAGTTATTTGTTCGTATGTATTTAATTTTAAATTATCTATATTTTTATCTTTTATAAAATCAAGTGTCACATTAGGTAGTTTTTCAGCAGCAAGCATTTGCATAATAGCACCACTTGATACTAAACTTGCAGCTCCTAGTTTTATGAAGTTTCTTCTTTTGAGAAAAAGTTCTTTGGGTGTTACTTCGTTTTCACTAATTTGCCATGGTTTTTTTCTGATTATATTCATAACATATCCTTTTAAATTCTATGAAATTATAAAATCTTTTTGTAAAGGATATGTTTAGTTAGAAAATAATTATTTTCCTTTTAAAAGTATTGTTATATATCTGCTTGACCAAACAATTAGACCAAGTATCAATAAAATAGATGTTGTATTTAGTAAAAAAATATAATCAAGTGAAAAGTTTAAACTAAATGAAGTAAATATTCTTAATAATGAAATAAATTGAACGGCAATAAATATAAATATTGCAAAATTATTTGCATGTGGTGTAGTTCCTGAATGCCCTAAAATCACCCTAGTTCCAAATCCAATTAACACAGTTAAAAAATATCCTAAAGCCATTGCATGAATTACAACTTTTTCAAAAATTATTTCAGGATTATAAAATGCCATTACACCTTGAATAATTGAGATGAAAAATGCAAAAGGAATCCAGTAAAGTCCTAAATATAAAACCCACATAATTGCTGGAACTTTAAAAAATGGTAATTTCCATTTAATTAATTCTCTTGTAATCATAATAAACAAAGGAATATCAGCTAATAAATTTATTTTTACATTATCAAAAGATAATAAAAATACTTTAAATGCTAATAATGAGAATACAATTGTTAATAAATTTTTACTCTTATTTGCCACATAATCAGCTGCTTTTGCAGTAGTAAAAAATGGAATCATTCTTTGAGAAATTACAAAAATAACCATAAAAACAAATAGATAAAAACCACCATCAATAGCTAATCTCGAAAGTTCAGAAGAAAAAGAGAAAATTGATGTTGAAAATATAAATAAAGCATGAAAAAACAATCCAGCAATAAAAGATATTAAAACCCATTTTGTATCATCTTTTACTTTTACTATACTTTTTTTATGGATTGAATAAAGTAATTTAAAGCTAAGAAATTGGGCAAATAACATCATAATTTGAAAGATAAATGTAATTTTTGAAAAAAAGATAATCGATAAAAAGATTCCTAGTGAACTAATAAAATAAAGAATAAATTGGTTCATATAATCTTTTATAGGAATTTCTGCTTGTATTAAAAAACGAGGAAAAACAACATATAAGAAGCCTAAAAAAAACTGAATAAAAATTACAAAAACCATTGGATAGGCATGGAAGCTTAATACAGAATCATCTAAAACTAAAATATTTAAATAAGATGCCGAAAATAACATCATAAAAAGAATTAAAAATAAAATACCACTTGTAAAAAATGGTTGGTGTGGTTGAGAAGAAAATTTCTTATACCAATCTAACATCTGAACTCCTAAATATAAAGTCTATTTTTATTAAAAAAAATAGACTCTGTTTAGGTATATTATAACAATATAAAGAAAAATAATCCTTGACTCAAAACAAGAGTTATTTTGTCTTGTTTATTTATTTAGATTTCTATATGCTTCACAAGCAATATCAAGTTTCATATCGCATGCTTTTTTGAAAAGTTCTTTTGATTTTTCATTATTTTTTGCAAAAAACTTTCCTTCTGAATACATAACTCCAAGATTATAACAAGCATTTGGATATTTTAAATCACAAGATTTTTCATATAATTGTGCTGCTCTTAAAGGACTTAGTTCAACACCATCTTCATTTTGAAATTTTATTGCAAGATTATAACAAGCTTTTGCATGATTATTATTACAAGCTTTTGTTAAATAATCAACAGCTTTAAAAAGGTCTTTTTCAACGCCATCTTCTGTTTCATACATAACGGCAAGATTATTACAAGCAGCGCCAATTCCATCTTCACAAGTTTTTTCATATAGTTCTATTGCTTTTGGGAAATTTTGTCTAACACCTAAAGCATTTTGATACATATATGCAAGATTGTAACAAGCTCCCGAATGTCCATCATCACAAGCTTTTACAAAATAATTAACAGCTTTTGGATAATCTTGTGATATTACTTCACCTTTATAATATATCAATCCAGCATTATAACATCCAGCTGATGCGCCATCTGTACAAGCTTGTTCAAAGATGCTTATAGCCTCAGTTATATTTCCTCTTTTAAACTCTTCGAATCCATCATTTACCATTACAGCATATGAAAATTGAACTGACAAAATAGATAACAACATAATTTTTAATAAATTTTTCAACATAATTTCTCCTTATGAAATACTAAGTTTTAATAGTGATTATAGCGATAAAGTAGTAGATTAGTCAATTAAAAGAATGGGAAAGGTTTAAAAAGTTTGAAAGAATAAAAGAAAAAAGCCACTTTTTAAGTGGCTTTTTATTCAAAGATTAGTGACAAGAACCACAACAAGAAGTTGAAGTTGACTCATTAACAGCTGCTAATGCTGCTTCATAATTTGGCTCTTCTGTAATTTCTGGACAAATTTCTTTATAAGTAACAATTCCTGATGCATTAACAACAAAAATAGCTCTACAAGTAACACCAGCAAGTGCTCCACTTGAAATTAAAACACCATAAGATTTAGCAAAAGCTTTTGCTCTAAAATCTGATCCAACAGTTAAGTTTTCAATTCCTTCAGTTGTACAAAATCTTCCCATTGCAAATGGTAAATCCATAGAAACTACGATTACTTCTGCATTTTCGATTTTTGCTGCTGCTTCATTGAATTTTCTAGTTTCTGCTGCACATACTGCTGTATCTAAAGAAGGAACTACTACTATAATTTGAGATTTACCTTTTTGTCCACCAACTTGAACATCTGATAAATCTTTTGCTACTACTGTTACAACTGGAGCTACGTCCCCAACTTTTACTTCTGTTCCACTTAATGTAACTTCGTTACCTTTTAATTTTGTTGTTGCCATTTTTTACCTTTAATATAAAATATTTAATCGAATTATATTTAAATAGGATAAGATCACTCTTAATTCATTTCTACTTAATTGCGATTTTTCTAAATGTTACTATTTAACTCTAATACAATTATCTTCAAGCACTATTTTACCTTCTGCTAGTAATTTTGTCAAAGAAGCTTTAAAAGCTTTTTTACTAACACCAAATTTAGCGCTTATCTCATCTGCTTCACTCTTATATGTGAAATTTAAAGTTCCACCATTTTGTACTAAAATATCAAAAACTTTATCACCTGATACTTTTTCACCAACTTTTTGTAAAGAAATATCAAGTTTATTATCATCTCTAATATTTTTTACATAAGCTCTTTTTTTATCACCGATTTTTAGATTTTCAAAAATCTCTGTGTGATAAATTATTCCATCATAAGAATTATTTACAATTACTTTATATCCAAGTGGTGTTTTTGAATATAAAATAATTTCAACCTCATCATTTTTTTCTAAGTTTTTAATCTCTTTTAATAAATCAAATTTTTCAGAAGCAATTAAACGGTCTGATTTTTCATCAAGTTGAAGTTGTAATACTTTTCTCTCACCTACCTCAAAAGATCTACTTTTTTGTTTATTTTTAGGAACTAATATATGTTTTGGAAGCCCAATATCCACAAAAGAGCCAAACTTCATATTATCAACTATCTCTAAAGATGCAAATTCATATAAATATACATAAGGTTTAAGAGTAGTTGCCACAAGTCTGTCTTCACTATCTGTATAAATAAATACATCAAGAAAACTTCCAATTTCCATAGATTTTGTAACATATGCGTTTGGCAGTAGTACTTCCGTTCCGTCATCACTTATTAAATAAATTCCTGGTTCACTAACTCTATTTAC
>JAGOIF010000007.1 GCA_017995775.1 Aliarcobacter sp. | reverse complement strand
AACAAAAATTAAATATTGATGAAAAAAGAGCAATGAAACAATCTATGGATTTGCCAACTCTTCATGTTGGAGGTTTTGTAAAAAGGATTTTATTTTTTGTATTATTTATAGAATTTATTGGAGCAATCATTTTAACAATCCAATTTCTTGGTAAATATGAATTCAAAGAAGCTCTTTGGTTTGGAATATTTCATAGTATAAGTGCATTTAATAATGCAGGTTTTTCACTTTTTACAGATGGTTTAATTGGATATAAAAGTGACACAATTACTTTAATTACTATTTGTTTTCTAATAATTTTAGGTGGTTTGGGATATTTTGTTTTAATTGAAATTTATGAAAATAGAAAATTCTCAAAAAGATTTAGTATTCATACAAGAATTATGATTTATGGAACAATTATTTTAATTTTAGCTGGTATGGTTTTATTTTTATCAATAGAGTGGAATAATCCAAAAACTTTTGGAGAATTGAGTTTTTATGACAAAATATTAAATGCTTTTTTTCTCTCAGTAAACTTTAGAACAGCTGGATTTAATAGTATAGATCTTTCTTCATTAAAAGACTCGTCGTTGTTTTTTTCAACTTTATTTATGATGATAGGAGCTGGGCAAGGAAGTACAGCTGGTGGTATGAAAATTACTACGGTTGCAATTTTGGTAATTACAGTGGTTTATATATTAAAACAAAGTAATCAAGAGCCAAGTATTTTTAAGAGAAGAATAGAGCAAAAGGTTATAAATAAGGCTTTAGCAATTATTATGTCTTCTTCATTTTTTGTACTTTTTGCTGTTTTAATTTTGGTTGAAACACAAAATTTTCCATTTATAAAAATTTTATTTGAAGTAGTTTCAGCTTTTGGAACAGTTGGAGTATCAACTGGGAATGGTGATATTTTAAGTTTATCGCAACAATTTGATACATTTGGAAAAAGTATCATAATTGTTTTAATGATAGCAGGAAGATTAGGCGTATTTGCTTTTGGATTAATTTTAGTTGGAAAAGCAAAAACAAAACATTTTAAATACCCAATAGGAAAAATTATAATATGAAAACAGTAGCTGTTATTGGTTTAGGGAAATTCGGATTTTATATTGCAAAAAGTTTATCAAGATTAAATGTAAAAGTAATTGCAGCTGATAATGATGAAAAAAAAGTACAAGAAATAAGTGAATATGTGGACGATGCTTACATAATTGATAGTACAAGTAAAGTAGCCTTAGAAGAAATAGGAATTTATAATTTAAGTACAGTAATTGTAAGTATTGGTGAAAATATTGAAGCTAGTATCTTAACAGTAATGGCTTTAAAAGATTTAAATAATAAAACAGTTATTGCAAAAGCTATAAATTCAACTCATGGTGAAATTTTGACAAAAATAGGAGCTTTTAAAGTTATTTATCCTGAAAAAATTGCAGGAAGAATGCTTGTACAAAAACTTATTGATAATATGACAGTTGAAGAAATAGATGTTAGTAATACTATAAAAATGTTAAAGTTTGTTGCTACTGATAATTTTATATATAAAAAAATCTCTGAAATTGAATCAGAATTTGAGAATCTAAAAATCATATCATATAAAACAGGTGGTATTTGGAGTATGCAAATCGACCCTCTTTATCAAGTAAAAAAAGATGATTTATTAGTTTTTTTAGGTGAATCAAAATATATTAAAGAGTTTTATAAACAAATCTAAAATAAGATTTAAAGAAATAATAGGATTTTAAAACCTATTATTTCTTTACTAAAATTTATCTATAGTTATTTTTATATTCCACATAATGTGCAGCATGAGCAATAAGCTTATCCACATCTTCTTGGGTTAATTGCTTCACAACTTTTGCAGGACTTCCCATAATCATACTTCTTGGTGGAAATACTTTTCCAGAGGTTACAAGTGAATTGGCTCCTACGATACTACCCTCACCAATAACCGCATCATCCAAAATAGTAGCACTCATTCCAATTAAACAATTGTCTTCGATTTTACAGCCATGAAGCATAACTTTGTGCCCAACTGTTACATTATCACCGATTATTGTTTTTGTATTTGTATCTGTATGAATACATGATAAATCTTGAATATTTGTGTTTTTACCGATTCTTACTTCATTTACATCAGATCTGATTACACAACCAAACCAAACCGATGAATCTTCACCTATTACAATATTTCCAATTAAATCAGCACTTGGTGCAATCCAAGCTGATGGGTGAATTTCTGGATAAAACTCTTTAAATTTTAAAATCATAGCTTTCTCTCCTTAGCTTTATTGAATTGATTATATCTTTTGACTAAAAAAAATGCAATAAAAAAAGGTGACTTAAAATAAGCCACCTTTTTTAAAATTAAAATAGAAAATAAAAAATTATTTTCTATTTTTATTTTTACCAGCAATAATAAATCTTAAAGCATTTAATCTAATAAATCCCTCAGCATCTTTTTGGTTATAAACTTCATCTTTTTCAAAAGTAGAGTATGCATCATCATATAAAGAGTTAATTGATTCTCTTCCTACAACCATAACATTTCCTTTGTAAAGTTTAATTTTTACAGTTCCCTCAACATTTTTTTGAGTTGCATCAATAGCAGCTTGAAGCATTTCTCTCTCAGGTGAGAACCAATATCCTTGGTAAATTAACTTAGCATATTTTGGCATTAACTCATCTTTTAAATGTGCAGCTTCTCTATCTAAACAAATAGACTCAATAGCTCTATGTGCTTTTAACATGATAGTTCCACCTGGAGTTTCATAACAACCACGAGCTTTCATCCCAACATATCTATTTTCAACAATATCTACTCTTCCAATACCGTGTTTATTACCATATTCATTTAATTTAGTAAGTAAAGTTGCTGGTGACATTTCAACACCATTTAGTGCGATTGGATCTCCATTTTTATATGTTAACGTTAAGTATTCAGCCTCATCAGGAGCATTTTCTGGAGAATTTGTCCATAACCACATTGATTCTTCAGGCTCATTATTTGGGTTTTCTAAGTGTAAACCTTCATAAGAAATATGTAAAAGGTTTGCATCCATTGAATAAGGGCTAATAGCTGGATTTCCATCTTTATCAAGATGTTTTTGAGCTATTTCAATACCATGTTTTCTAGCGTATTCAAGTAAGCTTTCTCTTGAGTTTAATTCCCACTCTCTCCAAGGTGCAATTACTTTAACATCTGGTTTTAAAGCTAATGCTCCAAGTTCAAATCTTACTTGGTCATTTCCTTTTCCAGTTGCTCCATGAGATACAGCTTCAGCACCTGTTTGATTTGCAATATCAATTAATTTTTTTGCAATTAGTGGTCGTGCTATTGAAGTTCCTAGTAAATATTCACCTTCATAAATCGCATTTGCTCTAAACATAGGAAATACATAATCTTTAACAAACTCTTCTTTAATGTCTAAAATGAAAACATTTTCAGGTTTAATACCACAAGCAATTGCTTTTGTACGTGCAGGTTCAACTTCTTCACCTTGTCCTAAATCAGCTGTAAAAGTAATAACTTCAGCGTTATATTCATCTTGAAGCCATTTTAAAATAATAGAAGTATCTAAACCACCACTATAAGCAAGTACAACTTTTTTAATATCTTTTTTACTCATAAATCTATCCTATAATGCTTTATTTTTAAGGTTGCTATTCTAACGAAAATATCTTGTAATTCAACTAAAGTTAGATGAACTCAGTTCTATTTCTCCCATTTTCTTTAGCTTTATAAAGTGCAATATCAGCCGATTTTAATAGTTTTTCTTGACTTGAATTTTCATCAAAAGTTGAAACTCCAATACTTATAGTTACATTTTCTTTAATTTCAAAGTTATTTTTTTCAATTAATTCTTTTAGATTATTTGCAAGAATTAATGCTCCATCTAAATTATTATTAGGAACTAATATTAAGAATTCTTCTCCACCCCATCTTGCACAAATATCACTATCTCTTATATTTTGCTTTAATAAATTTGATATTCTTTTAATTACAAAATCTCCTTTATCATGCCCATATGTATCATTTATTTTTTTAAAGAAATCCACATCGATTAAAAGTACAGAAAAAGGAATTTTATATCGCTTGTATTTACTAATTTCTTCTTCTATTTTTTTGTTCATAAATCTTCTATTATATAAACCACTTAATGTGTCTATTTGAGATAGATTTTTTAAAAGAAGATTCTGTCTTATACCATTTATGCCCAAAATTAAAATTATTATAAAAAGAGCTCCAAATATTAAAATTTTATTTTTTTGATCAGCAATAATACTTTCTTTTATTAATAAGTTATTTTTCTCTTCTTCTATTTGCGAATTTAAATGTTCTAATTTAATCTTTGCATTTTCAAACTCTTTTTGTTTATCTATTTGTAAATTTACCAAAGATTTAAGCATTCTTTCTTTTTCATTAGCTTCTAAAACTGCATTTGAAAGTTTTTCTTTTTCTTGTTTAATTGTTGAATATATAGTATTTAATTCTTTTTTCTGTTCTTCTAATTGTCTTTTTTGCACTTCAAGTAATTGGGTTTGTGTATCTAGTTTATCTTCATAATTTTTAATATTTTTAGTTTGTTTTGTAATAAGTATTTTTTGTTCTTCAATTGAACTTATTTTTGAATTAAGCTCTGTATTTTTAGTTTCAATTTTCTGATTTAAAGAACTAATAGTCTCTTTTTGCTCTTTTAATGCATCTTGCGAAGTTTTATAAAGTTTTGCAACATCAATTTCTGTTCCGCCTAAAAGTATAAGATTTGGAGAGATTTCCAATGAACGATTTAAAATATTTGCTTTGTTTATTTCAAAAGTGATTTTTGTTTCATCTTTTATTAGATTTATCATCACTTGTTTTTTATCTTCATATCCATCACTGATAAATAAAGTATTCTCTTTTTCATATTCAAAAAATACTTTCTCATATATTTCATCAAAAGAAGTTCCAATATAAATAGCTTGAATATTTTTATAGTTTTTATTTTCATCATAAATCAAAACTTCTAAATTTTTATTTTTTAGCTGTTTTCTTGAAGCTAACATTAAAAACATATTTTTTAAAGTTTCATTTTTTGAAGCTACCAATAGACGGTATTTACCTATTTTATTTTCATTTTGCCAAGATATATTTTGTAAAAAATTATATACATAAGCAACTTTTACTTGCTCTTCTTTTGTTTCTTGAGCATGCATAGTATTATTAATAATTAAAAAAAGAGTAATTATATAAATAAAAAATTTCATATTTTTCCTAAAAATTGATGGTATACGCAAAAGATACCATTCTTGTGTTTTGTGGTGATACATATTTTGAAGAAGTATTGTATCTAACACCATAGTAGTGTTCATTAAATAAGTTGTCAATTTTCAAAGAAATTTTTTGTTTTTTATCTAAAGAATAACTACCATAAATATTACTTATAAAATAACTGTCAACCTTTGCTAGTTCATTATTTTTATAGTATGAAGCAGTAACCGGACTCATCCATCTAATTGATGGAGAAACAGTGAATTTTTTATATTTTAAAGTAGTTCCTGCTTTGAATGTATTGTGAGCCAAAAAAGGTAAATCATAGTCGTATTCATAATCAATTTGTCCATCAACAAAACTATAATTAATCCAGTAATTTAAATCATATCCTGAAAAATACGAATGTTTATTATATGAAATGTCACTTCCATAGATATAAGAGTTTGCAGCATTTTTTGCACCTCTTGGATCTAAAATAGTAGTATTTGCTAAGAAATAAGTTTGTTCAGGTATTTTTTCTTCTATCAAAATTAAATCTTCAATTTCTGTGTAATAAACACTAAAAGATATCAAATCATTTTTACTCAATAAATAATCAAGATTATATTCATAACTTCTACTTTTTTCAGGTTTTAAATCAGGATTTGCAACTCTAAAAGTATCTGTTTGATATTTATTTCCATCAGCTAATGTATTTGCTTCTAGTTTTGTTCCATAAATTTTATATTTATTATAGTTTGATGGAGCTAAAAATGCCTGAGAATAAATTAGTTTTTGGCTTAATGAATCTTTTGTATAAATTAATGCTAAACGAGGATTAAAACTTGATTCATAAGATGAATTTTTATCATAACGTCCTGCAAGTGAGAGTTGAAAATTTTCATTTAAAGTAATTTGATCTTGTAAATAAAAAGCTATGTTGTTCCAATTTATATCATATATTGGTGCTTCTATTTCTTTGTTTGAACCATTAATATAAACATTTGATAAAGATTTTTTTGGCAAATCATAAGTCATTGGAATAGAATTTAACCATTCAACGGAACTTCCAAATGTTAAGTTGTGATTTTCATAGGTTTTGTTTAATGTCTCTTCAATTGCATATCTTTGAGATTTTGAGTATTTATAACCTGGTTCATAAGAAGTATAAATATTTCTAAAATAACTATCTTTTAAAAGTTCAGTTGATTGATATTTTAATGTAGTTGTGGCTTCTATGTCATTAAATAAAGTTGCTTTATATCTAAGAAAAGTGCTAAAAAGTTCGCTATTTAAATTTGCATCTTTATCGAAAGCATTTAAAAGAGAATTTTTACCATTCATTGCGATTAATGCTGATTCTGAAAAATATTTATAATTCATTCCCATATCAAAACCATCTTTTTGATATCTTACATTAAATGATTTTGTTTTTTGAGGTTGGAAATCATGTGATGTCTTTCCTAAATAATCACTTGGATACTCTTTATCAAAATTATAATCTTGATCGGTGTGAAAATGGGCTTTATAGGAAAATAATCCATCATTTAATTTTAAAGACTGTGTTGCATAAAGATATTTATATCCTCGCTCACCTGCCCAAATTCCAGCTTGTCCGTTTGGTTTTGTTGAACTTATTAGGTTTATAATTCCACTGATAGCATCAGCACCATAAATAACAGAAGTTGCACCATAAAGTATCTCAACACGCTCAACTCCAAATAAAGGATATTGCATTGACGTACTCATTATTTCACCATTTGTTTGGTTAATTTCTATTCCATCTTGAAGGATTTTGAAATAGTTATTTCCCATAATTCCACGAATACCAACTTGGTTCATAATACCACTATCTGCGTGGTTTAATATTTGAATACCTGGAAGATCATTTAAAAGTTCGTCAAGTCCTCTGTATCCTCTTTGCTCGATTTGTTCTTTTGTTATGATAATTATTTTTGCAGGAGTTGAATTTAAATCTTGTGAAGTTTTTGAAGCTGAATCAACTTTAATTTGTTGTAATTGTTCTAAATTTAAATCAAAAATATCATCCATTAAATCAAAATTATATTCATTAGCATTTAATGAAGTTATTAAAAGTAATAAAATAAAAAGATTTTTTTGCATTAATTTTCCTGCGGATAAATATTACATTATGTTATCTAAATTATATTGAAAGAGTGATTTAACTATTTTTTGCTATAATCATTTTATGAGAATAGATAAATTTTTAAATGCAGTAAATATTACTAAAAGAAGAGCCGTTGCTGAAGATATGTTAGAACATAAAGTTGTTTTTATAAACAATCTAGCAGTTAAAAAAGCAAAAGAAGTTAAGGTTGGAGATATTATAGAGATTAAATATCTTGAAAGAAGTGATAAATTTAAAGTATTACAAATCCCAACAACAAAATCAACTCCCAAATCAAAAATAGATGAATACGTACAAAGGATAGACTAGATGTTTAATACTACAAAATTGAAATTTGATGATATTTTTGAAAATAGAATACAAGAAGAAGAAATCAAAGAATATCTACTAGAACTTTATGAAAGAGGTGAAACAGCGTCTGAACTTGCAGGTGCTGCAAGTGCTATGAGAGAGCATCTTATTCCTCTTCCTATTACAGAAGAATTAAGACAAAAATCTATTGATGTGGTTGGAACAGGTGGAGATAAAAGTTATAGTTTTAACATCTCAAGTACTGTTTCAATACTTCTTGCGGCTTGTGGATCATATGTAGCAAAACATGGGAATAGAAGTGTTACTAGTAAATCAGGAAGTGCTGATATGCTAGAAGTTCTTGGTATTAATCTAAATCTTAGTCTAGAAAGTACTGCAAAAATGCTGGAAGAAACAGGTTTTGGATTTATGTTTGCAAATAATCATCATCCAGCTATGAAGTATATTACACCTGTTCGAAAACAAATTCCACATAGAACTATTATGAATATTCTAGGACCACTATCGAATCCAGCTGGTGTTACAAAACAAGTAATTGGAGTTTTTGACAAAAGTTATATAAATAGAATTGCCGCTGCTTTAGATATGCTTGATAGTAAGAGAGCTATGATATTATCATCAAATGATGGAATGGATGAAATTTCAGTTTCAGATATAACTTATGCGACACTTTTAATAAATGGAAAGATTACAGATATAGAAATAAACCCTGAAAATTATGGAATTGCATTATCAAGTAAAGATGATATTGTAGGTGAGGGACCTGATTTTAATGCAAGATTAACAAGGGATATTTTATCAAGAAAAATCGTTGGTGCTAAACTTGATATTGTCTTATTAAATGCAGCTGCAGCTTTAATAGTGGATGAAAAAGCAAGAGATTTTAAAGATGGGATTGATATGGCTAAGGCTGCTATTATCAGTGGAGCTGCTCAAGAAAAGCTAGAGCAAATTATTAGAGTATCTAATCAATTAAGTTAAGGATTTTTTTGCAAAAAACTTTTGAATTAGAATTAGATAAAATTGATGAATTAAGCTTTTATTTAATTGAATTATTAAAAAATGAAAATTATATCGTTATATTAAGAGGTGATTTAGCAAGTGGTAAAACTACCCTTGTTAAAAACTATCTAAAAGCTTTAAACTTAGATGATTTAGTAACATCTCCTACATTTTCTCTTCAAGCAATATATTCAAATAATATTTTTCACTATGATGTTTATAATAAAACATTAAATGAATTTATCTCTTTAGGAATGCTTGAAGAGTTTGAAAAAGAAGGAACTCATTTTGTAGAGTGGGGCGATGAAAAGCTAGAAAATTTATTAAAAGATTATGGTTATAATGTAATTTTAATTGAAATACAAAAGAAAGAAAATAAAAGGTTATATAAAATAAATGCATAAATTAAATATACAAGACATAACAAAAAGTATCAAAAAAACACAAATATTGCATGGAATTTCTTTAGAAATCAAATCGGGTGAAATAGTAGGATTACTAGGACCAAATGGGGCTGGAAAAACTACGACATTTTATACTGTTTGTGGATTAGTAAAACCAACATCTGGAAAAGTTTTTTTTGATGATATTGATATAACTTCATTGCCATTACATAAAAGAGCATTAAAAGGAATAGGTTATTTACCACAAGAATCATCTATTTTTAAAGATTTATCAGTTGAAGATAACCTAATGTTAGCTGCTCAAATCATTACTAAAGATAAAGCAGAGCAACATAAACGAGTGGAAGAATTACTAGAATTATTTAATATTGAACCAATAAGACAAAGAAAAGGTGTTTCTTTATCAGGTGGTGAAAGAAGAAGAACAGAAATAGCAAGAGCATTAGTTTCTCAACCAAAGTTTTTACTTCTAGATGAGCCTTTTGCTGGAGTTGATCCAATTGCTGTTAAAGATATTCAGGAAATTATTCATCAACTTACAAAAATAAATATTGGTGTTTTAATAACAGACCATAATGTTAGAGAAACTCTTGAAATTTGTGATAGAGCCTATGTTATGAAAGCAGGGGCATTGCTTGCAAGCGGAACAAGTGATGAGATTAAAAATGATACAAAAGTAAGAGAACATTACTTAGGTGAGAATTTTAGTTTTTAAGTAATAGCTATTTTGTAGCTATTACTTTGTTTTTCCCACTATTTTTTGCTTCGTATAAATGTTTATCTGCTCTTGCAATTAAACTTTCATCATCATCTTCATTAACTAATTGTGTTACACCAAAACTTGCTGTTATATTAAGATTTAAATCTGTAAATAAGTTTGTTTCAATGGCAGTTTTAATTTTATTTGCAACTATTATAGACCCACTTAAATTTGTATGGGGAAGAAGTACTAAAAACTCTTCACCTCCCCATCTAACAGCAATATCTTGCTCTCTAATATGCAATGATATTATTTGAGAAATTTCTTTTAAAACTACATCACCTATTTGATGACCATAGTTATCATTTATCATTTTAAAATTATCAATATCTAAAAGGATAATCGATAAACTTGCGCTATATCTTTTTGATCTTTTTATCTCTTTTATAAATAATTCATCAAATTTATTTCTATTAAATAAACCTGTTAATTTATCATGGCTTGCTTGATATTCTAGTAAATTTGATTTTTCTTTTATTTCAGTTATATCTGTTAGAGAAAATACATAATAGTGCTCTTTATTTTCATAATAATCTACATTTATTGTAAAAATCTTTTCTTCATGTAAGTAATTTTTTATTTTTACAATTCTATCAATTTCTGGTAATTCTCTTATGTATCTAAGCCATGATTCTTGTTTTATGATTTGATTTTTTGTAATAAAACCAAATTCTTCTATAAAAAAATCAAAGATATTTTTCTTAGTTTTTAGAAATCTTTCAAAATCATCAACTCCAAAAAACTGCAAGAATTTTTTATTTACATTTGTAATATTTTCTTTGTTTGTTACAATAATAATATTATTTTGAGCATCTAAAATAGATTTTATTTTAGATATTTCTTGCTCTATTTTAGTTTCAAGAGATAAGTTTAATTCTACTAATTGTTTTTTTAATAAAATTGGCTCCATCGCTTTTGTAACACTTTCTATTAAATGATATAGATCAATAGGTTTCAAAGCATACGTATTTACACCAACTTCTATTGCTCTTTTTAAAAAACTAGTATCATTATGTGCACTTGTAATTACAAGAGGAATATCATTATTTAATTTTTTGATTTCCTCACACATTGTAAGACCATCCATTTTTGGCATATTAATATCAGAAATAATCAAATCAATATCATCTTTATTTTGTTTATAAACTTCTAAACCTTCTTGCCCGTTACTTGCACAATAAACTTTTTTTAATAAAGAACTTAATAATTTTGATGTAAATTCCCTTACATCATTTTCATCTTCTACATATAAAATTGAAATATTTTTTAAAATTTCTTTATTCATTCGTTTTCTTTTTGTTAAATTCGCTTACGTTTGGAAGTGCTATTGGTTCTGAGAAAAAATAACCTTGAGAATAATCAGCACCTAATTCTCTAACTATTTTAAATATTTCTTCATTTTCTACAAATTCAGCAATAGTTTGTAAATTCAGACTTTTGGCAAATTCTATTATAGTTTTTGTTATTTTATATGAAGTCTCATCTTTTGCAATATTTTTGATTAAAGAAGCATCAATTTTTAGATAATCTATATTCATTTTTAAAAGATGCTCAAAATTTGAATAACCACTACCAAAATCATCTATGGCAATTTTACATCCTAATGATTTTACTTCATCAATAAATAATTTTAAAAGCTCATAACTTTTTATATTTTCATCTTCTAATATCTCAAAAATAACTCTATTTGAAACATTATATTTATTTAACATAGATTTAATAAAATTTAAAAAATCAGGAGTTTGAATATCTTCATAAGAAATATTTATAGAAAAATCAAAGGAAAGATGTTCAAATTTTTTAAATGATTTTTCTAAAACAATTCTTGTTAATTTTGTATATTGATTAGATTTTTTTGAAATATCTAAGAAAAAATATGGAGTGATAACTTTCCCATTTTCATCTATTAGTCTTACTAAACACTCGTATTTATCAACTTTTAGAGTTCTATTATTTACTAAAGGTTGAAAATAAACTTCAATATTGTCATTAATAAACGCAGATTTTAATTTTTTTGTCCAATGCATATTATTTTCATATTCTTGAAATTTATCAAGCTCATCAAAAAATACTAATAAATCTTTGTTATTTTTCTTTGCAGATTGTAATGCAATATCTGCTGTTATTAATTTATTATTTTTATCAGAAAAAGAAATTCCTGCTGATATTCTAATATCTATTTCATAATGCTCGAAAATAAATACTTTTTTATATACATCTTTAACTATATTTTCAATTAACTCAACAAAATCTTCTTTGGATTTTTTTGTATTAGTTATACAATATGAATCAGCAGGAAACTTATATAGATTTAAATTATCAAATTTTTTAATATGATTATCTATTAATTTTGCAACATCAACTAAGACAGCATCTCCAACCCTATGACCAAAAAAATCATTTACTTCTCTAAAAGAATTTATATTTATTAAACAAACCGCTTCAAGATGCATTGATTTATTTTGTAAATCTTCAATTAATTTTGTTCTATTTGGGAATTTTGTTAAATTATCCGTATAAAGTAGTTTAAATAATTCATGTTTATGTTCAACTTCATGGCTTATATCATTTAAAATAATTATATTTGTATTATTATGAGATAGAGAAATTTTCTGTAATGAAAAAAATCTCTTTTTTTGATTTTCATCTAAAATACATACTTTAACATTTTTTATTTCATCTTGGGAGAGCCATTTTGGCGTCATTTGCGTAAAACAACCATATTCTTTTGCAAAAATCTCTTTTATATTTTTGTATTTAATATTTAACTCATCAATAGTAAAACAATTAGTTAATTTAAAGAAATGATCATTTGAAAAAATAATATTAGTTCCATCAGTAGAAAAAATTGGATAATTAATATTATTTACTATTGAATCAGAAAAATTATTTTTTTCTGAAGATTTTATTTCATTATTTATATGTAGATGTTTTTTTATTTTTTCTTTAAGATTAGTCAAATCGGAAGATTTAAGTAAAGTGCTTGAATTATTAATACCAATTATTTTTAATAAATCAGATTCATTATTTATTAAAAAAATAGTGTGTATATCATCCTTTAAATAGTTTTTGATTTTTGAAAAGTGATCTAATAAATCAATATCAACTATTAGTAAATCACATAATTCTAAATCTTGATAAAGCCCATTTTCACTTGATGAAAGATGAGTTACAATGATATTTTTTAAATTACTTGATAAGTGTTTTCCAAAACTTTTCAAATCCTTACTTTCATTATTTACTATAAATACATCATAACGCATTTGATACCTTGCTTTTAATTATCTTTCGATTTCATCATACACAAATCTTTATTAATTTCACTTTTTAAATATCTTAAGAGCATTATCTAAATCAGCTTGTGTATCAATTCCAAAAGATTTAGAAACGACTTTTACCATAGCGATTTTTTGTCCATTATCAATGGCTCTTAATTGCTCTAATTTTTCAATATTTTCTAATTTTGATGATTTTAACTCACAAAAAGCATTTAGTGATTTTTTTGTAAATCCATAAATTCCTAGATGTCCACTATAATTTGTATTTTCATGATGATCTCTATGATATGGAACTTTTGCTCGTGAAAAATATATTGCATTTGAATGTTCGTCTAAAACTACTTTTACATGATTTGGATCATCTGCTAATTCAGAGCTTATTTCTTTATAACAAGAAGTTATCATAATATCTTCATTGTTTTCTTTTATTTGTTTTACTCTATTAATAACTGCTTGTACAACTTCAATTTCAATAAAAGGTTCATCACCTTGAACATTTATAATTATTTCATCTTCACTTAAATTTAAAATATTTACAGCTTCATTTATTCTATCTGTTCCACTATTATGAGAACTTGATGTCATAACTGCATCAAAACCATATTTTGAAGCTAAATCTATAACTTTTTGAGAATCTGTTGCAATTACTACTTTATCCAAACTGCTTACTTGCTTAGCAGTTCTAATTACCATTGGTAATCCTAAAATATCAACTAAAATTTTATTTGCAAATCTACTAGAATTTAATCTTGCAGGTATAATTATCATTTATCTTCCTTTTGGCACTTTATAATTTCAAAACCTTATTTTTAGTGACATTATTATAATATAAAATCTTTAAACAAGCATATGAAAAGAGATTTTATGAAAAAAACAATCACAGTTATTGATACATTTGGATTTTTATTTAGAAGTTATTTTGCCCTTCCACCACTTAGATCAAAAGATGGTTTCCCAACAGGTTTATTAACAGGATTTATTAATTTTATAGCAAATATTGGAAAAGATTTTCAAACTGATTATATAGTTTTTGCACTTGATGCGAAAGGTGATACTTTTAGGAATGAACTTTATGATAATTATAAAGGTCAACGACCTGATGTTCCTGAGGATTTATTAAAACAACTTCCAATTGCAATTTCTTGGATTGAACAAATGGGATTTAAAACAGCAATTAGAACAGGTTTTGAAGCTGATGATATTGTGGCATCAATTGCCCACGATGCAAAACTAAAAGGTCTGGAAGTAAGAATCGTATCTCACGATAAAGATTTATATCAATTAATAGAAGATGAAAATGATATTTATTTATTTGATCCAACAAAAAAAGTTATTATAAATGAAGCAAAATGTCTTGAAAAATATGGAGTTAAAGCTTCACAATTTACAGATTATCAATCACTTTTAGGTGATAGTGCTGATAATATTCCAGGAGTAAAAGGAATAGGAGCAAAAACAGCAGAAGCTTTGATTCAACAATTTGGAACTTTGGAAAATATTTATGCAAACTTAGAAAATATTGAGAAAAAAAGATGGAAAACTTTACTTGAAGATAGCCGTGAAATGGCTTTTCTTTCAAAACAACTTGTAACTTTGTCAAAAGATTGTCATGTTATTGATAATTTAGATGAATTTTTACTTCCAAATGAAAATCCAATTTTAAAGATTAGTGATATTTTACATAAATACGATATGTCAAAAGTTCTTGATAGAGTAAATAAAAATGGAATGAGTTTTAAAACTGAAATTCCAGTAGAAAAAGAAAAGAATGAAGAAATAAAATATGTTTTATTAAATGATGAAAGTAAATTATCTTTTGTAATTAATACAATTCCAAGAGATGCAATAGTTGCCTTTGATACAGAAACCACAGATATAGATACACAAAAAGCTCAAATTGTAGGATTTTCTTTTGCTTATGAAGAAAATATTGCTTATTATGTTCCTATTTCTCATTTTTATTTAGGTTCTCCTGTTCAAATCTCAAAGGATGCAGCGCGTCAAGCAATTATTCAACTAAATAGACATAAATTAGTTTTACAAAATTTCAAATATGATTATGAGATTATCAAAAATAATTTTGATATAGAGTTAAAACTTTATGCTGATACTATGATTTTATCGTGGCTTTTAGATACAAATGAAAAAGTAGGGCTTGATTATCAAGTAGATAAATATTTTTCTCATAAAATGATTGCATTTAAAGATGTTGTAAAAAAAGGTGAAAATTTTTCAAGTATTGATGTTTATAAAGCTTGTGATTATGCAGCAGAAGATGCACTAATGACTTTAAAACTTTTTAATAAACAATTAAAAGTATTTAAAGAAAAAGAGTGTGAAGATTTACTTCAATTAGGTTTTGATATGGAATTTGATTTTATATATGTTTTAGCAAATATGGAAAACAATGGAATAAAAGTAGATGTAAAGCTTCTAAAAGAGTACAAAGATAAAAGTGCAAAATATATTCAAGAGCTAACAAGTGAGATTTATAAAGTAGGTGAGGTTGAATTTAATATTAACTCTCCTAAGCAGCTAGGAGTTGTTTTATTTGAAACTTTAGGATTACCAACAGCTAAGAAAACAAAGACAGGTTATAGTACAGATGAGAGCGTTTTAAGTGGATTAGTTGATGCTCATCCAGTAGTTCCATTATTATTAAAATATAGAGAAGCTTATAAATTGCAATCTACATATATAGAACCACTTTTAGAATTGGGATTGAAAAATAGTGATAATAGAATTCACACCTCTTTTTTACATACAGGAACAGCAACAGGAAGATTGAGTTCAAAAAATCCAAATTTACAAAATATTCCAGTACGAACTGAATCAGCAATACAAATAAGAAGTGCCTTTATTCCAGAAGATGGATATAAGCTTGTGGGAATAGATTACTCTCAAATAGAGTTAAGATTATTAGCTCATTTTAGTGGTGATGAAGCACTTGTAAGCGCTTTTAAAAACGATTTAGATATTCACCACCAAACAGCAGTTAAAATCTTTGGTGAAGAAAATGCTAAAGACAAAAGAAATATTGCAAAATCAATAAACTTTGGATTATTATATGGAATGGGAAGTAAAAAACTTGGTGATACTTTAGGAATACCATCAAAAGAAGCAAAATTTTATATTGATTCTTATTTTGAGGCATTTAAAAGTGTAAAAGATTATCTTAAATCAATTGAAGATTTTGCATACACAAATGGCTACATTAAAACGTTATTAAATAGAAAAAGATTGTTCGATTTCAACTCTGCTAATGCTATGATAAAAGCTGCATATTTAAGAGAAGCTGTAAATACTTTATTTCAAGGAAGTGCTGCTGATTTGATAAAACTTTCTATGATAGAAATATATAAAAAATATAAAAATAACAATAATGTGAGAATGCTTTTGCAAATCCATGATGAGTTAATCTTCGAAATTAAAGATGATGTTGTTCCTGAGACACTAAAAGAGTTAAAAGAAATAATGGAAAATGTGTATACTCTAAACATCCCTTTAAAAGTTTCCATTGCATGTGGTAATTCATGGCAAATGTTAAAATAGGACAAAAATTGTAAAAAATTTTCTAAATTATTAATATAATTTTGACAAATAAAGAAATTTTTGTTATTATTGTAGTTTAAACCAATATATAAAGAGTACTAGTATGTTAAAAACAGTAAGAAATATAAGAAAATTATACAACGCAAAGTTGTTATTTGTAACTAGTGATGAAACAATAACAAAAGATATAGGAAGTGAGTTTGATGATTATTTTAAGGAATTAAAAGTAGCATCGACTTTAGAAGACGCATTATCATTGGCTTGTTCGAATAGTTATGATATGGCAATAGTTGATGCAGATATTCAAAATGTTTCATTTTCTGAATTATGTACAGAATTATCTCAATTAGCACCAACTTTACCAAAAATTATAATTTCACAATCAGATAACAATGAAAATATCGTAACAGCTATTAATTCTGGAGCTTATACATTTTTGTCAAAACCATTAAGAGCTAAAGATGTTAAATTAGCTGTAATTATGTGTTTAAATCAAACAAAAAGAGGAGATAAAATAGAATTCGAAAATGGAATCTATTTTGACGAATATAGAGATCAATTCTTTAAATCAGGTGGAGTTTTAATAGACTTTACTAGATTAGAAAAATCTTTTTTGAAATTATTAATAACAAAGAGAAATGATATAACAGATTATGATATAATAAAAGACGTGGTGTGGAAAGGTAAGGATATGTCTATATATACTATGAGAAATATAGTTAATAAAATTAGACAAAAAACTTATTATGAAATTATCAAAAACCACTCTAATAAAGGCTATACAATAGACATTCTTAAAAATAATTAAGAAAGGCTATTTGCAAAATATTAATAAAAGAGTTATAATATGGAAGAACTGATCATTTCAAAAGAAGAATTAATCCAATTATTTGAAACTCAAAAGATTGAAGACACTGGAAAACAATGGTTAATGGAAGGCAAAGCTATTGATATAATAGCTTTGCACGATATTGAACCAAAGTTTTTACAGGACGTCACAAATGCTAAGTTCTACAAACTAATAATCAAAGGTAATAAATAATGTCCCATTGCCCTTTCTGCAAAAAAAAGATTGCTATGAGTAAGGCTTTTTGTTCAAGAAGCTGTAAAGAGAATTACTTTCAATTAATAGCTATACAAGTGCCAAAACCTTTTCTAAAAAGAATTTTTGTATTCTGTACACATGAAGAAAGAGAAATAGAAATAGAAAATTTTGCTAGTAGACATGGTTGGAGATTAGATTTGCTAAAAAATAAGATTGCAGAGCTGGCTATTGATGCTGGTTACAAAAAAGAATCAAAAATAAATAGTTAAATAACTATTTATTTTCTCATATTTCTTATTTTAAAATATAATCCCAAACAAACTACTAGCACAAAAGAAGACTGTAAAATCCCCATTGTAAGCCAATTACTATAAATAAATCCTAATTGGATATCTGGTTGTCTGAAAAATTCTGCAACAATTCTCATAAATGAATATAATATTCCATACATTAAAGCTAATTGTCCATCGAATGTTTTTCTTTTTCTTAAATATACTAAAATAGCAAATACTAAAAGACCTTCTAATATAGCTTCATAAAGCTGAGAAGGGTGTCTTAATGTTTGTCCAACATAAATTCCCCAAGGAAGATCAGTTACTCTACCTACTAGCTCTTGATTGAAGAAATTTCCGATTCTTCCAAAAACATATGCAGCTGAGATTCCTAAAACTGCGATATCTGTAACAAACCAAAAAGATACTTTGTTTTTTCTACAAAACAAATATGAAGCAATAATAAATCCTATAAAAGCTCCATGATAACTCATACCAGAAATTCCAGCATAAACACCATTTATATAAGGATTGAATATTTGCCAAGGATGTGTTATATAATACATTGTATGGGAATCATAAAATAAAATATAACCTAATCTTGCACCTAAAATCACACCAATTTCAGCCCACCAAATATATGAATCAAATAAATCATTTGAAATATTTAACTTGTCTTTTTTTATAAACCATTTTGCAATAAAAATAGCACTAATTAATGCTAAAGCATACATAAGCCCATACCAGTGAACTGATATAGGACCTAAATTAAATGCAATGGGATCAAAGGTTGAATATATATTTTGCCAATTTTCTATCATTATTCTAGTGCCTCTGCAATTAATTCTATTGGATTTTTAAACTCTACATCTACATCGGCTAAATATAAAGAGTTTGTGATTTGCATTCTACATGCACTACACTCAGCACTTACAATTTGTGCTTTTGTATCCCTAATCATTGCAGCTTTTGGTGCACCTGCTGCTTTTGCAAAGTCATACTTTTCAGTTTGCATAGTAACTCCACCAAATCCACAACATCTATTTGAATCACTCATTTCTGTTAAAACATAGTTTTGTTTTAATAAAGTTCTAGGTTCTTCCCAAATACCTTGCATTTTTTTTGCATGACAAGGATCGTGATATGTAACTAATTGATCAAATTTCTTTCCAGTATTTGCTAGCATATTTTTTAAATCAGTACTATTTTCTAACCATTTTGTAGCCATAAATATTTTTGATGATAATTTTTCTGCTCTTGCTTTCCATTCTGGCTGGTTATGGAAGTAATGAGCCCAGTCTTGATTAATCATAGCACTACAAGTAGCTTCTGGAATAATAACAGCATCAACTTCATCAATCCACGATTCAAAGTATTCAATATTTTTCTTAGCTAAAAAATCAACTGTATCAAAATCACCTGTAAAATAAGCAGGTGCTCCACAGCATAGCTGTTTTTTAGGAATCATAATATCAAGCTCTAGTTTTTTAAGAATCTTAACTAGTGAATCTCCTGTGTTTGTATATGTATAGTTACTCATACAACCTATGAAAATCGCAACTTTATTTTTCTTGTTTTCTTCTATTTTCTTGTTGGGTGCTTTTATATTTGCTGGGTATTTATTTAAAAAACTTGTGCTATCTGCAAAG
This sequence comes from Aliarcobacter sp., assembly GCA_017995775.1. Taxonomy (GTDB): domain Bacteria; phylum Campylobacterota; class Campylobacteria; order Campylobacterales; family Arcobacteraceae; genus Aliarcobacter. The sequence goes on along the minus strand of JAGOIF010000007.1, from coordinate 29,883 downwards.
GGTAAAGCTCTATTTTTCTTTACAATTGGTAATGAAAATCTAGGAAGTCCTGATTGTTTTTTCTCATCGATTTTTAAAGCACATGTTTGGAACATCCATCCTAGTTTTGATAATAAGTCCATAGTTTTTCTATGTCTTAGTAAGAAGAAGAATAGTTTTTTGTACCAAGTTATTCCAAATTTCTTTGCAATATCTGCTCTTACTTGCTCGATTATCATATCTGTTGGTAAGTCATTAGGACACACTTCAACGCAGTTTGTACATAAAAAGCATGATTCAAATATATCTTTTGCTGTTTGATCAAGCTCTAATTCATTTCTTTCATAAGCCCCTAATAAATCAATAAATCCTCTGGGACTTGTAGCTTCATCTTGGTTTATGTTAAATATTGTACAAACTGGTTTACACTTTCCACACTTTACACAGTCATCAGAAATTGCTGTGTAATTAAATTTATTCATTGACACTTTATCTAACCTTTTAACTTTAAAAATTTTAATATTTATAATAAAAATTTAATATACAAAAATCTTGGTTAAAAGTTGTTAAATAGCCAATTTACAAAGAGTCACAAAGAGTTATGGCAACTGTGATTTTGCTTTTATTTTCTCTTCTAAGTTTATATTTGTTCTTGTTATTGCATAATTAATTAAATCAAGATATTTAATATCTAAAGTTAATGTTTTTGCTTCATTGTATAGATTATTTGCAATTTCTAAATTATTTGTAGCTTCAAAAATAAGCCCAAGATTATAAATTACTTCAAAACTTTTGCCATCAAATTGTTTGTCCATAGCTTCAAGTTGAGTTTTTGCAATATCAAGATTTTTATTTACAATTAAATCAATAATATTTTCAAATCTTTTTTTATCTTCTTTTGAATATAATTTATTTTTATCATCAAGTTCTTCAATTATATTTACATTATAATAAACATAATGAGGAGAGATATCATCTACAATATTTTGTGCGATTTCATCTGCAATTTGAGAATTGATTCTATATTTATCATTTGATGATCTACTAAAAGGATATGGACTATCAAAACATACATTTTCATGGCTTGATTTATCATATGTTTTTGAAAATATGAGATTATTTGTAATTGGTTTTATAACTTGGATGTTTGTAGTTACATTATATTCTCTATTTTCACAAGGAATATATCTAATGGCATATTCAATACAATGGCTTCTTCTATTTTTTTCATCATATCTATAATATCTACATCTTGAATAATCAACTTCTGATTGATAATAGGTTTCATATCTTACAGATGAGTTTATAACATCTCCTGTAATAACAGCATCTGTTCCAAAATCATTATTTTTTAATAAAAAAACTCTTTGATTATCTATAATTTTATTTGCAATTTTATTTTCTAAACTTCTTGTTTGATCCACATCATCGCGATAAAATCTATCAACTTTTATTGTATAAATTTTTTCAGTCTCTATTTTTGAAGGATGTAATGCTTTTATTGTTAATCTTTTTGAACTACAAGCACTTATAAAAAATCCAATAAAAATTAAAATAAATATATTTAGTAAAAATCTCATACAACTCCTTTAATTAGCTAAACATTATAACTTATTTGTATAAACAATGTGAAATGATTTCATTAAATAAGAGTAAATTAATAGTAAAATGAGATAATATTGTAAGTTAATAAGTTTTACAAAAAAGGAATAATAAATAATGTATTTATTTGGTTTTGGTTCTTTAATTAATATAAATAGTGCTCAAAAATCTTTTCAAAGAGTTTTAAAACAAGAAGATTTAATACCTGTTCAAATAAAAGGCTATGAAAGAGTTTGGAATGCACTTGAGTCAATAGAATTTGATAATGTACCTACAAATGGAGTTTTTTTAAATATTAAAAAATCTGTGAATAAAAGTATTTATGGAGTAATAATAAAAATAACTCAAGAAGAATTAGAAGTTTTAAAATTAAGAGAAAAAAATTATAGTTGTATTACTATTAGTTCAAATAATATTTTAAATAAAGATTTTAAAGATGATTTAATAGCTTTTATGACTACAAATGAAGAAAAAATAGCAAAACAAAATGATAAAAATAGTTTTATTCCATTAAAATATATTGATATATTAAATGAAGGTTTAAAAAACTATGATGAATCTTTTGTAAATAATTTTAAGATATGTTTACAAAATATGCCTTTTCCTATTAAAGAAGGAATTTATACTTTTAGTGATCCAATCCAACATAATGCAGCTACTCAAGGGAAGAAATAAAATTAATGAAACAAAATAATTGTAATATTTACATATCTAAGCTTTGTAATTCAAAAAGAAAAAGAGTTGAAGATAGTTCTGTATCTAAAAAAAATAATGATTTATATATTACTTATTGTGAAAAAGATACTTTCGATAAAATTGAATCTGACCTAAATTCTTTAGTTGGATCTTCTGCTTTATATTTTTTGAAAAAAAGAGTATCTTCTGGAATAATTTCTATTATTTCTGTTTTTGTAATATTAATAGCTTTTTTATCGGTTTCAATTTACGAAGATTTTTTAAAGAAAATAGTTTTTGAAATGAATTTTTCTTGGACTATCAATGATTATATATCTTTATCTTTTGTATTGGTTTTTTTTCTTGGTTTATTAATCATGCCTTCGCTTTTAAATGGAGAAAAGAATGAATTTAGAACTATTTTATCTTCATGGTTTAATAAAGATATAAAAAGACTAAAAAAACTTTCTTTGTTATTGTCAAATTTTGATAGGAAAACAACCCTTCATCTTTATAACTTTGATTTAGAAGATTCAAATCATTGGTTATGGCAAATATTTGTAAATAGAATTTTAGATAGATTCTATGATGTGAATTTTTATATTAGAAATGACAAAATTCAAAATTTTACAAATAGACTAAATGAATTTGAAGTAATGAATATCGAAATAATAAAATCAGAAAATAGCCCTAAAAAATGTGATATAGAAGTTTTATTATCACAAAAAGAGCAAAAATTATACTCTTTAATGCAGTTATGCTCGACGGTGATATTAAAAAATAGAGATAAAAAAAGTCTGATATCTTTAGAGCTTTTTGAACATTGTGGAAAGAATTTTATAAAAGAAGATTTAGATTCTAAAAATCAGATAATTTTTGGTTTTCAAAATTTTATAAATAGAAGTTTTGATGATTTTAAATTAATTGCCCAAGAAAAATCTTTGCAAGTTTATTTTACTTCAAATGTTACTTTTAAAGATTTAGCAGATGAAGAAAAAAGATTAGCAAATTATTTACGAAACCATATTGAAGAGTTTGTAGCTTCTTTTGAAAATCCTATTTCTTTGTTAATTTTATATTATTATGTAAAAGATATAGTTTTAGATAAAAGAAGAAATATAAAAATCCTAGAGAAATTTATTAGCTCAATTGAGCAAAAACAACAATATGAATTAATAGATTTATATTGGTTTGATATTGCTGGATTGATGTTTGATTCAAAAGATTTCAATACTTTTGAAAGTTCAAATAACTCATATTATAGAAAATTCTCAATTGAAGCATTAAATAAATTAGTTATATTATTTGAAAGAAGTGGACATTTTGAACAAGCTATTTTAATAACTCAATATTTATATGAGATTAATCCAAATAAATATGCTGTTAATATCTGTTCTTTATATGAAAGAATGGGACAGTTTGATAAAGCATATGAGAGTTTACCAAAAACTTTAAATATGGGGAAAAATAATAAACCAAATGATATTGAAGTTAGATATTATCAAAGAAAAGCTGCTTGGATTATTATTAGTCAAAGAAATGAAGAGTTAAAACAAGAAGGAATTGAAGCATTAAATAGCCTTGAAAGTATACTTTTTTCACATAATGATGATAATACACCTTTGTGGTTGTGGCACTATTATAATATTAAAGCTAACCTTGAAGAGTGGAATGAAAATTTAGATGAAGCTATAAATAATTATAAAAAATGCATATCAATTCCTACTTTAGGTGCTTTTGAGTATGGGGGAACATTTGTAAATATGGCTATTACTTATAGATGCAAATATATACAACAAGAAGTTAAGAAAATAGGAACAATAAATAAATCAATAAAATTGGGAAGATTAGGATTATTACTAAAACAATCAGTTGGTGATAGGGATGAAATGTCTGTAGTTTTACATAATCTTGCACTAAATATTTTATATAAAATATTAAATACTAGCGTTGAGATAAGATTATGTAATGAAGTTTTAGAATTAACCCAAGAAGCTTTATCGATTTTAGATAAAACAAAATCAGTTAAACGACTTGGAATGGTTTTAATAGAAAATTATATTGTAAAAGAATTACTAGAAATAAAAAACAGTGATATTGTAATAAAACTAGAAACGCATATGACAACTCTTGGACAAAGTGAGCTCAACCAGCTATTAAACATATACAAAGAGTTTAAAAAAACAAATAAAATAAAAAGTTTAGAATTTTTAGAAAAAATATTATAGATTATAAAAATAGACAAGGAATAAAATGAATTATATAAAAGAGAGTGTAAATTTAAGTGAAGGCACAATAGAAGAAAAAAGAAATGAGATAAAAAAACAGTTTATAGAAACATATGAACTGGATGAAAAACTATTTGATTTATTAAAAGAAAAAGAATTTATATACGAACAACCAAATAGTTTAAGACATCCTTTAATTTTTTATTTTGGGCATACAGCTACATTTTTTGTAAATAAATTAATACTAGCAAATATAATAAAAGAAAGAGTAAATCCAGAATATGAATCTATTTTTGCAATCGGTGTTGATGAGATGTCGTGGGATGATTTAAATTCAAAGCACTACACATGGCCAACATTTGAGCAAACTAAAGTCTATAGAGATAAAGTAAAAGAGCTTGTTTTAAATTTAATTGACACATTAGAGTTCACAATGCCGATAAACTGGAATAGTCCTATGTGGATTGTTTTAATGGGAATTGAACATATAAATATTCATATTGAAACTTCTTCTGTACTTTTACGTGAACTTGATTTAAAGTTTTTAAAAGAAGATGAAATTTTTACATATACAAATGAAGCTTCAAATACATATCCTAAAAATGAGTTATTAGATGTAAAAGGAACTACTGTTATTTTACAAAAAGATAGAGAAAATCCTATTTTTTATGGTTGGGATAATGAATTTTCATTTCATAAAGCAGAAATAAAAGATTTTCAAGCATCAAAATATTTAGTTTCAAATGGAGAGTTTTTAGAGTTTGTAAACGAGGGCGCTTATAATAAACCAGAGTTTTTTACTCAAGAAGGTAAAGAATGGTTAGATTTCACACAAGCAAAATATCCAACATTTTGGTTAAAAAAAGAAAATCAATTTTATTTAAGAGAAATAAATAGAGAAATTCCACTTCCATTAAATTATCCTGTTGATATAAATATTTATGAAGCAGAAGCTTTTTGTAAATATAAATCACAAAAATTAGGATATGAAGTAAGACTTCCAAGTGAAGATGAATATTATGCTTTATATGAATATACAAATGCAGGACAAAAAGATGCAAATATTGGACTAAAACAGTTTAATCAAAGTGCCGTTGATAAATATGCATTTAAAGCAAAAGAGAGTGAATTTTATGATGTGATTGGAAATGTATGGCAATGGAGTTTAACTCCAACATATCCTTTTGATGATTTTATTGTTCATCCTATTTATGATGATTTTACAACTCCTACTTTTGATGATAGACACGCTTTAATAAAAGGTGGATCATTTATAAGTTTAGGAAATGAAACACTAAAAGAAGCTAGATATGCATTTAGAAAGCACTTTTTCCAACATGCAGGGTTTAGATATGTTAAATCTTCAAATTCATATAGAACAAAATTAAATGACAATGTTTATGAAACAGATGAACTAATCGCACAATATTGTGAATTTCACTATGGAAGCGAAAACTTTGGAGTTAAAAACTTCTGTGTAAATTCAGTTGAACTTTTAAAACCATATATAAAAGATATTAAAACTAAAAAAGCACTAGACTTGGGATGTTCTGTTGGAAGATCTACTTATGAATTAGCACGAAATTTTGATGAAGTAATTGGAATTGATTTTTCTGCAAACTTTATAAATGTTGGAGTTAAACTTAAAAATTATGATTCATTAATATATAAAGTTAAAAAAGAAGGTGAGATTTTTGAAGAAAAATCAGTTTCACTAGAAAGTTTAGGATTAGAAGAAATCAAAAATAAAGTAAGTTTTATGCAAGGTGATGCTTGTAATTTAAAAGATATTTATACTGGTTTTGATTTGATTTTCTGCTCAAATTTAATAGATAGATTATATTATCCTCAAATGTTCTTAGATGATATCCCAAATAGAATAAATAAAGATGGTTTACTAGTGCTTTTAAGCCCTTATACATGGCTTGAAGATTATACGCCTAAGGAAAACTGGCTTGGTGGATATATGAAGGATAATAAAGAAGTATACACTTTAGATACATTGAAAGAAAAACTACTTGATTTTGAATTACTTGAAACTATTGATGTACCTTTTGTTATAAAAGAGACTTCAAGAAAATACCAACATACTATTTCTCAAATGAGTATTTGGAAGAAGAAAGCTTAAGCTTTCTTCTAATCAAGGGGATAACAAGGTTTATCTTTGTTATCACAAATCCAATTTATCCAAAGCTTTTCATCACTTCCTTCATTTATTGTTACAAAGTTTCTAACTCTTATGTATTTTCCTGAACCAAATGGTGTTAGCATAGAAGTTTCTATTGATTTATCTTCATTTAAATACTCATTATTATCATTTGTAATTGAAGTAATTCCTAACCATTCTATATAAGAAGGTGGCGTGTGAACTATTCCTGAAGATACAATTTGATGGATTTTATTTTGATTTTTATGATTGTTTATAACTCCTAATGAACCCACATGAACATCTCCTGAAAGAATAACTGTTCTTGTGTTTTTCAATAAAGTTCTTCTTTTTTCGATATTCATAAATAATCTCATAATTAAACGCATTCTTTCACCTTGATGCTCTTTTGCTCTCCAATGATCTTTTAAATCATCTGTTAATTCTTCTTGCCAAGAAGTGAAATCAACAAGATTTTCTGTAAGTGAAAAATCTCTATATACAACAGGAACAGCTGAAAGAATCAAAAGATTACTGCTTGCTATATTTGTATCAAGATAAGTGTTTAATTCTTTCCATTGATTATTTCCCATAACTTGATAAATACTTCTTTGCGTTCTATTATCAAGTGCCAAAATATCATAGTTTCTAAATTTTAAAGCAAAAGAAAAATGGCTTTTATCTTTATTAAAAAGTGTTTCATTTTTTACTGTTCTTATTTGAAATATTTCAAAATATTTTTTAGCAACTTCAAATATATTTTGATAAACATCACAATTTAAAAGTTCACTTGGGTATGAACCCCAACCATCAAAAATATCGTGATCATCCCACATCATAATAGTAGGAATAGTTGCTAAACAAAGTGACATTTGAATATCACTCCATTTTCTTAAATAAAGTTTTTCATAAAAATCATTTAGGTTTTTAATCATTGGTTTTGTAGCTTTTCTTTTAAGCTTTTCAGTCATTTTTAGTCTTGACCACTCTTCTAGCTCACTTACTTTTGACCAAATCTCATCTGCATAAACTTGATCTCCACCCATAATAAGTATTGAAAAAGGCTCAGCTTTATGTTGATCGAGTAATTTATCCCAAAGTAAGTATGGCTCATCAGTTTTAGCAAGTAAATCAGGGCTTGAAAAGCCATTACACGATGCATATGCAAACTTTGGTTTTTCAATACTAGAAGGTACATAAAAACTCCATGAACTTCTATCATGAATATCAGAAAAGAACGAGCTTTTATTTGATATTTTATATGTGATTGTTCTTGCACTCTTTGATTGTTTTAGCAAATATTCTGCTCTATAGAAAAAACCATATTTTAAATCAGTTATTTTTTCAGCTTTTATTTCTTTATCATCAAAAAATACAGAAAAACTAGAATCAACTTTACTTAAAAAACACACCACATATTTACTTTCACCTTCAACTGATAGTAAAGGTCCTAAAACTAATTTTTCATTCATTTTAACTCCATTTCGAAAAATATTTATATAAAATTATAACATATAAATTTATTTTAGCTATGATAATTTTTATGATTATTTTAAAGCCACAGCATAAACTACTTTTAGTTTTAATTATAATTTTATTAATAAATATTTCTATTGAATATAGTAAATATCAAGAATTAATAGATGATGAAGTGTATGAAACAAAAGTAAAAGTTTTAAATATTTATCCTAAAAAAGATTACAATATTTTAAGATTAAGTGCTTCTAATTTTGATTTTTTTACAAATATTGATAAAAGTGAAAGTGTAGAAAAACTTGATATTTTAAATATCTTAATACTTTCAAAGAATATTAGTTTTTTGGATTATCTAAAAGGATTTTACGCAAAATCAATCATTTTTAAAAAAATTGAAAAACAAAGCGGTTTTAAAGATGAAATAATAAAAAAGATAGATTCAAATCACGAAGATAATATTACAAAAGAACTTTTTCAAGCTTTATTTCTAGCAATTCCCATATCAAAAGAACTAAGAGATATTTGTACAAACTATGGAATTAGTCATTTGATTGCACTTTCTGGATTTCATTTAGGAGTTTTGTCTTTTGTGATTTACTGGATATTTTATTTTCCTTATACTTATTTGCATAAAAAATATTTTTTATATCGTAATAAAAAGTATGATTTATTACTTGTATCTATTTCCTTTTTATTTTTTTATTTGATTTTAACGAACGTAGTTCCATCACTTTTACGTGCTTTTGTTATGTTTGTATTTGCCATATTTCTTTTGCGTTATAATATAAAACTATTTTCATATACAACTTTATTTATCGTTTTTTTAATAGTTATTTCACTTTTCCCTAAATACTTTTTTTCCCTTGGATTTTGGTTTTCTATTATTGCTGTATTTTATATATTTTTATTTCTTCAGTATTTCTCAAAATTAAATAAATATTTGCAAATAGTTCTTTTTAATCTTTGGATGTTTTTGATATTTAATCCTATTGTGCATTTTTATTTTCCACAAACTTCTTATGAGCAGTTTTTATCGCCTCTTATTACTATTTTATTTACGTTTTTTTATCCATTTGAGATTTTTGCACATATTTTTGATTTTGCTATTTATTTTGATGGTTTTATAAAAAAGTTTTTATATTGGGATATGTATGTTTATAATGTGGAAACGCCTTTTTATTTTTTTATTGTTTATCTAATGTTTTCATTAGCTTCAATATTTTATAAAAAGGCGTTTTGGGTTTTAAATATATTGATGATTATTTTTAATCTATATTTATATAACCCCTATTTGGTTTAAAAATATTGCAATAATTGCAAAGGGTACTAAATATTTAATAAGTACATACCAAATATTAAATATTGTTAAGCTGGTATGTTTTGTAAGTATATCTCTTAAGAATTTTTTATCAACAAAATATCCTAAGAATATACAAGTAATAAATGCACCCAATGGCATCATAATAGAAGATGTTACAAAATCCATCCAGTCAAAAGCATTTTTATTAAAGAATGTTAATTGTGCACCATAAGAGCTAGACATAGAAAGTAGGGCAACAATTCCTAAACTATAAAAAATAACCCCACAAATAGTAGTAGCTTTTTTTCTACTCATATTAAATTGTTCTATAAAAAACATTAAAGCAGGTTCTATCATAGAAACAGCAGATGTGATTCCTGCAAATAATAAAGCTATGAAAAATGAAACAGAAATAACATTTCCAAGTGTTCCCCATTGTTCAAAAATAACAGGAAGAGAAATAAACACAAGCCCAGGACCTGCTGTACTTTGTGCTCCTGCTTCAAATAAAAATGAGAAGATTATAACTCCAGCAATTAAAGCAATTACCGTATCAAACATAGCTACAAAAATAGAAGATTTTACAATATTTACATCTTTAGGTAAAGATGCCGCATAAGTAATAATAGTTCCAATTCCTAAAGAAAGTGTAAAGAAAGCTTGTCCAAGAGCCGCTAAAAATGCATCAGAGTTTATTTTGCTCCAATCAGCATAAAACATAAATTCAACAGATTTTGAAAAGCTATTTAATGATAATGAATAAATAAATAATCCAAATAAAATGATGGCTAATAAAGGCATCAAAATAAGATTTAATTTTTCAATTCCATCTTTTATTCCTTTTAAAACAATCCAAATAACAGTTACAGAAATAATTGTATGAAGAACTATTTGAGAAAAGATATCTTTAGAAACAAGATTATTAAAAGTTTCCGTTGCAGCTTGTGTACCAACAGGTAAAGTAGAAAATGAAATATAAATATATTTTAAAATCCAACCTAATACAACTGAATAAAATGAAAGAATAACTAAGGCAGAAAATACTATGAAAATAACAAATTTCCACTTAGGATTTTTTGATTTAGAAGTATCAACAAAAGAAGTAGCCACATTTGCCTGAGCATTTTGCCCAATTAATGATTCTGCAATAAATACAGTAAGACCAATAAATAATATACATAAAAGATATATTATAACAAAAGCACCACCACCATATTCACCTGTAATATATGGAAATTTCCATATATTTCCTAAACCAACAGCAGAACCAGCCGCTGCTAGAATAAACCCGAGTCTAGAAAACTTGTTCAATCTTCGCCTTTTATTTCAAGATAAAAACAAATTATACAAAAATAATATTAATATGTAATTTATATTAAACTAATAGGTAACTAATTTAGTAATTTGCAGAGCCTAAAACCTTATCTAAAGTATATTTTAAATCATCATCAAGTTCCATATTAGTTCTCATCCAATTTAAATATCCTGCATCTTCCTTTGCAACTTGCTCAACATCTTTACCTTTATGTTTTCCAAATTTGAAAGTTTTGATAAAAACAGGAGTTTTAGTTAATTCAGCTAATTTTTCAATAGGATTGTAATCAGGATAGATTTGTCTACATTTTGCTACAAGTTTTGTTAAAAATAGTTTCATAACTAAAACATCACCAATAGCATCATGAGCTTTAATCGTAATATTATGTTTAGATGCTTCTGTTTCTTCTACTTTAAACAGTTCTAATGCATATCTAATATATTGAAGTCTATGATATGGAAGCTCTGGAAATAAGTGCTTTGCACATCTTAAAGTATCAATTAATTGATACTGATTTACAAATCCCTCTTTTTTTATCATTCCTAAATCAAAAGGTATATTATGAGCTATTAAAAAGTTTTCATTTGTATTTAATTCTTCTAGTTTTTGATAAAAGTTTGTTTCAACTGCTTTTGGCTTTCCTATTAATAAATCAGGAGTAATATTGTGAACTTCCATTGCTTCAATTTTTATTTCAACATCACTTGAACAAAGTTCATCAAAAGCCTCAACTTTACCTTTTTGATCAACAACCATTGCTCCAAATTGGATAACTCTATCTTCTTCTTGATTTCCCGTAGTTTCTGTATCAAATAGTACGTAATAAGCCATATTAGTTCTGTATTCCTTTTTTATATAATTAACATACCATCACCATAAGAGTAAAATCTGTAATTTTCTTTTATGGCTTCTTGGTAAATTTCAAGTGTTTTTTCTAATCCCACAAATGATGCAACAAGCATGATTAATGTAGATTTTGGTAGGTGAAAGTTTGTTAGTAAATAATCAACTTTGATTGGTTTATTTGCTGGATTTAAAAATAAATCACATTCACCTTGTATTTTATTTGTTCTTGCATAATACTCAACAGTTCTTGTAACCGTAGTTCCAACTGCAAGAACTTTTTGTGCTTTATCTAAAGCTTTTTTAGCATCAATTCCTATTTCAAAATATTCGCTATGCATTGGATGATTTAAAATATCATCCACATCAACTGGTTTAAAAGTTCCAGCTCCCACATGAAGTGTTAAATAATTTACATCATATTTAACATTTATTTTTTCTAATAGTTCTGGTGTAAAATGTAGTGATGCCGTAGGCGCTGCAACTGCTCCATAGTTTTTAGCAAATAGCGTTTGATAATCTTGCTCATCTTGTTTTTCATCATCTCTATTCATATAAGGAGGAAGTGGTAAATGTCCAATTTTATTTAAAATATCAACAAGTTCTAAAAAGTCTAGTTTTTTATCATCTTGAAAAAATTCTACGACACGACTTCCATCTTCATTTACTTCTAAAACATTTGCACTTAAATTACAATCAAAAAATAGTTTTGTTCCAACTCTTACTTTTCCACCTATCATTACTAAATATCTATTCATAAAAAGTGGTTTATTTAAAAGAAGTTCAATTTTTCCGCCAGTTTCTTTTGTTCCAAAGATTCTTGCTTTTATAACTTTTGTATCATTTAAAAAAACTGAAATATTTTGGGGTAAAAAATCCATTAGCTTATTAAAAGTTGTGTGAATTATTTCGTTTGTGGATCTATTATAAACCAAAAGCCTAGCGCTATCTGCTGGGCTTACTGGATGTGTAGCTATAAGTTCTTTGGGTAAATTATAATCATAACTTGAAGTTTTTAAAGAGTCTAACAATTTTACTCTTCCTCATCTTCTTCTTTAGGTGCTGGATTAAATACTTTTGCAATATAGATTGAAACAGCATATAAAAGTAATAAAGGAGCTGCCATTAATAATTGACTTATTACATCAGGAGGTGTTAAAAGTGCAGCAACTATGAAAATAAGAACAACTGCATATCTAAAGAAATCTTTTAACATTTTATCATTAACAAGTCCAATTTTTGCAAGAAAAAATGTAATAACAGGTAACTCAAAAGATATTCCAAAACCAATTAAAAGTTTTGTAAAAAATCCAACATATTTACCAATACTAGGTAAAATTGTAACAACTGTAGAACCAAAATTAATTAAAAATTCAAAACCAACGGGAACAACTATATAATAAGCAAATGATGCACCCATTAAAAACATTAAAGTTGCAAAAAAAACAAATGGAATTACAAGTTTTTTTTCATGGTCATAAAGCCCTGGAGCTAAAAACAACCATAACTGCCAAAATATAACAGGAAGAGATACAATGAAACCTGCGAAAAATGCTACTTTTAAAGCTGTAAAGAAAGTTTCTTGAATTTCAACTGCAACCATTTGAGAATTTTTAGGTAATACAGTTTCAACTGGAACCATCATCCAAGTTAAGATTGGTTCATAAAAAGAAAAACAAACAAAAAACATAGCAATAACAGTTAAACTTGAGATTACTAGTCTTTTTCTAAGATCCGCAATATGGGGTTTTAAATCTTCAAACATTATGCATTATCCTCTTTTTTATCATCTAATTTAACTTTGAATTTATTCTCTTTTTTAAATGAAATTTTTTCATCTTTTGGTTTTTCTTCGATGATTTCTTCATCTTTTTCTTTTTTAGGAGATGGCGTTTTTAAATCATCTTTTAAAATATCATCTAAACCTAAATTTGAATTAAATGATAAAGATGTTTTTGTATCTTCAATTTGAGATTTAAACTTGCTAGCTTCTGCTTTCATTTCAGATATGTTTAATTCACTATCTAAAGTTGACTTAGCATCATCAAGACTATTTTTTAATTTTTTGATAAATTTTGCTATTTGAACCATAGTATCAGGTAACTTTTCAGGCCCTAACGCGATAACTGCAACTATTGCAATTAAAAAAATTTCCATAATGCCCATTCCAAACATATATAACTCCATTGTATAAATAAAGGGAGAAATTTTAACTAATAAGATTAAAAATACTACTTAAGTGACGTAAATATATAACTTTTAATTATTGTTTTCTCTATGTTTTACCAAAAATTTGATAAAATCTAAAACTAGAGCAAAATAATTGTAAATTAAGGGTAAAAATGGAAATTTTAGTAATATTAATAGTTATTACAATTTTATATTTCATAGGAAAAAATTATAAAACAGAAGAGTTTGTAAATATAAATTTAAAAAGAAAAGATAAATTTGAAGGCGACTTATCAAACCACGAAGCAGGATTATTAATCTCTTTAATGGCAAAAGTAGCAAAAGCTGATGGTAGAGTTTGTGAATTAGAAGCTGAACTTTTAAAACATACATTTAATGATATTGCAAGTCATTTTGAAAATAGTGATGAAATTAGAGATAAATTAAAAGCACTATATGCAAAAGAAAAAGAAAGTTTTGATAATATGATTATAATTTGTGAAAAATTATATAGCCTAACTAGAAATGATTATACTAAACGAATTAAAATCATGGAATATCTATTAAATTTGGCATTTATTGATAAAGAATTTTCAAATACTGAAAAAATGATTACAGAAGATATATCAAATGCTTTAAAAATTAGAATCGAAGATTTTGATAATATGATAAAAACTTTTAAAACTTTTTATGCACAACAAGCATCAAGTAAGGCTATTAGTTTAGAAAAAGCATATGAAATCTTAGAATCAAATATTTCAGATGATGCAGCAACTTTAAAGAAAAATTATAGAACTTTGGTTAAAAAATATCATCCTGATATTATCATAGGCCAGGGAGCTAGTCAAAATATTATTGATGATGCAACTAAAAAACTTCAAGAGATAAATGAAGCATATGAAATGATAAAAAAAGATAAAGGTTTGTAATTTTTCGATTTTACAATATGAAAGAAAGAATTAAATAATGGCTAGAAAATTTTCTCATACATTTGAAGTGTGTACTTGTAGACACGTTACCTTAGCAGAAATTGTATATGCAATTAAAGAAAAAAATGCAAAAACACTTGAGGATTTAGCAGATATTACAGATGCTGGGACTTGTTGTAAATCTTGTATCAATCCTGAATGTGATTTAGGCGTTGAGAAAATGGAACTGTATTTAGAAGAGATATTAAATAAATTTAACAAAGAATGAAAATGAAAAAACAAATTATAGAAAACATAAAAAGATTAATAAATATTAACCCAGAAGATACTGTTGAGATAAATCCAAACTATTTGGAATATTTTGATGAAGAAGAACTTTTACATATACAAGAAAGACTTGAATATAAGAAAAAGAACATTTCTAAGCTAAGTGTGGATTATCTGGATGAAATTTATGCTAAAACAAAAAAAGATGAGATATAATAACTTAATCAAGGATTAAAAATGATAGACTGGAAAATAATTAAGTTAGATTTAATAAAATTTCTAAAAACTGAAGTTGCGCAAACTGGATTAAAAAAAGTTACTCTTGGACTTTCAGGTGGTTTAGATTCAGCTGTGGTGGCGATTTTATGTCAAGAAGCTTTTAAAGATAATTTAAATTGTGTTCTTATGCCCTCACAATTTTCATCACAAAGCTCAGTAGATGATTCAATTGAGCTTTGTAAAAAGTTTGGTATAAAATATGAAATTGTCTCAATAGAACCTATGGTAAGTAGTTTTGTGAAAAATATATCAGATGATAAATTAAGAATTGGAAACTTTTCAGCAAGAATGAGAATGGCTGTTTTATATGATATATCTTCAAGGGAAAAATCTCTCGTAGTTGGTACATCAAATAAAAGTGAGTTACTTTTAGGTTATGGAACGATATTTGGAGATATGGCTTGTGCTATTAATCCAATTGGACAAATATACAAAAGTGATGAATTTGAGTTTGCAAAATTTTTAGGTGTTCCTGAATCTATTTTAAATAAAGCTCCAAGTGGTGATTTATGGGAAGGTCAAAGTGATGAAGAAGAACTTGGTTTTTCTTATAAAGTTATGGATGAAGTTTTAAAACTTTTTTATGATGAAAAAAAATCAAAAGAAGAGTTAATAAACTTAGGTTTTGAAGAAGATTTAATAAATAAACTAGAATATAGAATAAAAGCAAATGCATTTAAGGGTAAATTACCAACAATTGCAAATATTAATTGGAGATAGAAATGGCAAGAAACATAGCAATATATAAGGCATCTATAGATAACGAAGAATTAAATCAAATTAGATCTGTTTTAGAGTCTAAAAATGATTTATCAAAAGTTATAGAATTTGAACAAAGTATGAAAACTTTTATAGGTGCTAAATATGCAGTTGCAACAGCTACTTCAACTGCAGCTATTCATCTGGCTTTAAGTGCCATTAAATTAAAAAGAGGTGATAAGATTTTAATGTCTGTTAACTCTTTTGTAAATTTACCTGAAGTTGTAAGACATTTTGATGCTGAGCCTATATTTATAGATATAAATATGGAAGATATGAATATTGATATTAATAAATTTGAAGAAGCACTTGCAGCTAATGATTCTAAAAAATTAAGAGGTGCAATTATCACTTTTGTTGCAGGTCAAGCTCCTGATTTAGATAGAATTTATGATATTGCAAAAAAATATGGAATTATTTTAATAGAAGATTGCCGATCTAGTTTAGGTGGAACATATAAGGGCAAGAAAATTGGAAATCTAAGAGCAGATATGACGATTTTTTCAACAAATCCATCAAACTCAAAATATGCAATTTCAAGATCTGGAATAATTGTCACAAACAATGAAGATATTGCAAACAGAGCAAAACTTTTAAGAACACATGCACTTACAACTACTTATGATAGTTATGGAAACCTTGATTATGTTTATGATGTTGTTGACATTGGACATAAATATGATTTATCTGAGCTTGATGCTGCATATGCACTTGCACAATTAAATAAAACTCAAAACTTCATCAAAAGAAGAAAAGAGATTGCAAAACTTTATCAAAAAAGATTAACAGCAGTTAAACATATCGTAATTCCACCACATAATGATGAGCATATTTTTACGCAATTTATTATCAAAGTTTCAAGAAATAGGGATGCATTTGCAAGAGCTTTAAAAGAGCGTGGTGTTTCAACGGGACTTAACTATATTCCTTTGCATCTTTTATCTTATTATAAAACAAAATATTCTATTAAAATTACAGCCTTTTCAAATGCTTTAAATAACTATCAGCAAATACTTTCTCTTCCTATGTACGCAAGCCTTACTGATGAAGAAGTAAACTATGTTTGTGATCAAGTAATTGAAGTTGCTTCTGAATGGATATAAAATAATTTGAAGCAAAAACTATACTTATGGATTGAAGATTATCTCTTCTTTCCAAATACTTTTCAAAAAATAATCTCTTTTTTTCTTCTTCCTTTGACTTTTATTTATATGTTAATAATTTTAATAAAACGTGCAATGGCAAAAGAAATATACTTTGGCATTCCTATTATTTCAGTTGGAAACATAATTATTGGTGGAAGTGGAAAAACTCCAGTTACTATAAAACTTGCATCAAAATATGAAGATGTATGTGTTGTTTTAAGAGGATATGGCCGTAATTCAAAGGGTTTATTTGTAGTTTCTTTAAATGGTAAGATTTTAGTAGATGTAAAAACAAGTGGCGATGAAGCTATGCTTTTAGCAAACTCTTTAGAAAAAGCTACGATTATAGTAAGTGAAGATAGAATAAAAGCTATTTTAAAAGCAAAAGAGCTTGGATGCAAAATAATATTTTTAGATGATGGCTTTTCAAAATATCAAATCGCTAAATTTAATATTTTATTAAGGCCTAAAGATGAACCTACAAATATCTTTTGTCTGCCAAGTGGAGGATATAGAGAACCAAAAGGTTTTTATGCCCAAGCTGATATTGAACTTCTAGAAGGAAGTGATTTTAAAAGAGTTATAACTATTAAAAAAGATGACATTGAATGTGAACTGCCTTCTAAAACAGTTTTAATAACAGCAATTTCAAAACCAAAAAGACTTTTAGAGTATTTACCAAAAGATATACAAATGATTAGTTTTCCTGATCATTATGATTTTACAAGTGAAGATATAAAAGATATTCAAGAAAAATACAAAGATCACTCTTTTGTAACAACGGGCAAAGACTTTGTAAAGTTAGAAAAATTTAAATTTAAAAACCTATATTTAATGGATTTAGATATAAAAATTAATGAAAAAATCGATTTTTCTTTAATGAATGAATACATAGAAAGTTTTAAGAAAGGAGTTTAAAATGGCAGGTTTATTTGTATCATCATTTTTAATGATATTTATTATATTTACTTTTATTTTATATATTTATATATTAATAGATATTTTAAAACATGAATTTACAGGATATAATAAAATTATATGGCTGTTAGTGATTATTTTCTTTCCAGTATTAGGAGCTATATTATATTTAGTTTTTGGAAGGTCCCAAAGAATAAAGTAGCAAAAAAGCTACTTTATTTTAGATTGTTTTAGAAAATCTTCTTTTGTCTTCAGGAATATTATTTAAATATGCATCAAATGGCATACAAATATTTCTAATAAGCATAGTTCCAGTTTGTGATACTTCTATTTTATCATCGCTTACAACTATAAGTTCTGCATCTTCAAACTCTTTAAGAGCTTCTAAGGCATCTGCAAAGTAATCTTTGAAGTTTATATTAAACTCAGATTCAACTCTTGTTATATTTAAAGCGAAATTACTCATAAGCTCCATAATTACAAACTGTCTTAATTGATCATCACTTGAAAGTCTATAACCTTTGAATACTGGTAAATCACCATTATCTAAAGCATTTTCCCAAGGCTCTAAATCTTTGAAGTTTTGAGCATAATAATCAACACCATTTCCAATAGATGTAAGTCCAATTCCTATTAAATCAGCTCCACCTTTTGTAGTATATCCTTGGAAGTTTCTATGTAATTCACCTTTTGAAATAGCTTTAAATAACTCATCTTCAGGTTTTGCAAAGTGATCCATTCCTACCATTTTATAACCATTTGATGTAAAGAAATCAATTGTATCTCTTAACATTTCTAGTTTTGTTTCTGGTTTTGGAAAAGTTGTTTCATCAAATTTTCTCATAGTTTTCATAAGCCAAGGAACGTGTGCATAGTTAAATACAGCAAATCTATCTGTGTTTAAAGTTATCATTTTTTCTAAAGTCTTTTTAAAACTCTCTCTTGTTTGGTGAGGAAGCCCATAAATTAAATCTGTATTTACAGAATGAATTCCAGCATCTCTTGCTATTTTAATAACATTTTGAGTAAGTTCAAAAGGTTGAATTCTATGAATAGTTTTTTGAACAGTTTCATCTAAATCTTGAACACCAAAACTAAGTCTATTACATCCACCATTTTTAAGAACTTGCATATGTTCAACCGTAAAGTGTCTTGGATCTACTTCACAAGAAACTTCTGCATCGCAACTAAAGTTTGGAAATACTTCTTTAATAGCAATGATTACTTCTTCTAGTTGTTCTGGAGAGAAAAACGTTGGAGTTCCTCCACCAAAGTGCATTTGAGTTACTAATCTATTTGTATTTAAATGATTTTTTAATATATTTAACTCTTTTTTTAAGTATTCGATATATCTTACTTTTTTATCTTCTTTAGATGTAAAAATAGTATTACATCCACAAAAATAACAAGCACTTCTACAAAAAGGCATATGAATATAAAGTGAAATAGCTCTATCATTGCTTTGCTTTTTATAATAATCTTTTAAATCATCTTGAGTAAACTGCTCACTAAATTCAGGCGCTGTTGGATATGAAGTATATCTAGGTCCTGGTCTTGAATATTTTTCGAATTTTTTAAAATCTATCATTATTTTTCATCTCTTTTTCTATCTAACCAAACCATTACACCTTTTTGGGCATGTAGTCTGTTTTCTGCTTCTTCAAATATCATACTTTGTGAACCTTCTAAAACATCTTCGCTTACTTCAAACCCTCTATACGCAGGTA
Source organism: Aliarcobacter sp. (assembly GCA_017995775.1). Classification (GTDB taxonomy): domain Bacteria; phylum Campylobacterota; class Campylobacteria; order Campylobacterales; family Arcobacteraceae; genus Aliarcobacter. The sequence continues at coordinate 10,126 of JAGOIF010000007.1, read as the reverse complement.
AACAGTGTAGGAAAATAGCTTTTTTATCAGCAAGTGCCATCATCGTAGAATCAACAATATATCCATCAAAATCTTTTAACCTTTTCTCTTTTTCAGACTCTTGACCCATAGAAACCCAAGTATCTGTTGTAACTACCGTTGCACCTTTTACAGCAACTTTTGGATCATTTGTGATGATGATTTTTGCACCTGATTTTTTTGCTAATTCTTGTGCATCTGAAAGAATCTTAGCATCAACCTCATAACCTTTTGGAGTTGCAATTCTAAGTTCAAAACCAAGTTTTGCAGCTAAATTAAGCCATGAGTGAGTCATATTATTTCCATCACCAACGTAAGCCACAACTAAATCTTTTTCAAGTCCTGCTTCTTGAATAGTCATATAATCAGCCATTAATTGAACTGGATGATATTCATTTGTTAAACCATTTATTACAGGAACTTTTGAATACTTTGCAAACTCTTCGATTTTACTTTGCTCAAAAGTTCTAATCATTACCATATCAACCATTCTAGATATTACTCTTGCAGTGTCGCTCATAGGCTCACCACGACCTAGTTGTATATCGTTTGAAGAAAGAAATAAACCAATACCACCTAACTGATAAATACCAGTTTCAAAAGATACTCTAGTTCGTGTAGAGCTTTTTTCAAAAATCATCCCTAAAGTTTTTTTAGGCATATAATCTTTGAATACCCTTTGTTTGGTTTCATCTTTGATTTGTTTAGCAAGAGCTAGAATTTCTAGAATTTCTTCTTTAGAATAGTCTGCTAGTGTTAAGAAATGTCTCATTAAATTTCCTCTGTAATTAATAAAAACAAACATTCTATATAATTTAACTTTAGAAGCACTTAAAAATATAAAATTTACTTAGATAAATCTTAATATTATTTAAAAATTTTCATTTAATATTCATCTATAAAAGCCTATTTTATGACACTTTTGTGACAAAATAGCTCATTATTTATTAAGAAAAGCTCGCCTACAATTACGAAATCTTAAAAAGGAAATATAAATGATTGAGAGCATATTAAAAAGAGATGGCACAAAACAAAAATTTGAATCATTTAAAATAGAAGACGCCATAAAAAAGGCATTTAAAAGTGTAAATATTCCATATGATATTTCTATATTTTTTAATGTTTTATTTGAAATAAAACAAAAAAGATTAGTTGCAGTAGAAGATATACAAGATATTATTGAAAAAGAGTTATTTAAAGCTAGATACTTTGATATTATGAAGTCTTTCATACTTTATAGACATTTACACAAAATGCAAAGGGAACAAATTCTTCAAATTGCTAGCGATACTACATATATAAACTCAACACAAACAATTCAAGAGTATATAAATGGAAATGACTGGAGAATAAAAGCAAACTCAAATACAGGATATTCTCACGCAGGACTTATAAATAATAGTGCAGGAAAAGTAATAGCAAATTATTGGCTTGATAAAGTTTACTCAAAAGAAGAGGGGTATGCCCATAGAAACGCTGATTATCATATACATGATTTGGATTGTTTAAGTGGTTATTGTGCTGGTTGGAGCTTGAGAGTGTTACTTGATGAAGGATTTAATGGAGTTAGAGGCAGAGTTGAAAGTTCTGCACCAAGTCATTTTAGAGAAGCTTTAGGGCAAATGGCAAATTTCTTGGGAATTCTTCAAAGTGAATGGGCTGGAGCTCAGGCTTTTAGTAGTTTTGATACATATTTAGCTCCTTATGTTTTCAAAGATAATTTATCATATAGTGAAGTTAAAAAAGCAGTTAGGTCATTTATTTATAACTTAAATGTTCCAGCACGATGGGGACAAAGTCCTTTTACGAATATTACTATTGATTGGACGGTTCCTGCTGATTTAAAAGACCAAATTCCAACAAAAAATCAAAAACATTTATTTAAAGATTTTCAAAATGATGAATTATTGGAAAAAATTAAAGAAAAAGGTTATAAATCTTTTGAAGAACTAACATATAAAGATTTTCAAAAAGAGATGAATCAAATAAATAAAGCCTATTATGAAATTATGACCCAAGGTGATAAAACAGGGCAACCTTTTACTTTTCCAATTCCAACAGTTAATATCACAGAAGATTTTGATTGGTATGGAGAAAATACTGATGTTTTATTTGAAAATACTGCAAAAATAGGAAGTTCATATTTTCAAAACTTTATAGGTAGTCAATATGAAAAAGATGAAAATGGAAATCTTGTTGCTAATGAAAAAGCATATAAACCAGGTCATGTAAGATCTATGTGTTGCAGACTTCAACTTGATTTAAGAGAGCTTTTAAAACGAGGTGGAGGTCTTTTTGGAAGTGCTGAAATGACTGGAAGTATTGGAGTTGTTACAATAAATATGGCAAGACTTGGATACTTATACAAAAATGATATAAATGGCTTACTTTTTAGATTAGAAGAGCTTATGGAGCTTGCAAAATCGACTTTAGAGAAGAAAAGAGTATTTGTTCAAGATATGTATGAAAGAGGTCTTTATCCTTATACAAAAAGATATTTGCCAAACTTTAATAATCACTTTTCAACCATTGGAGTAAATGGTATGAATGAAATGGTTAAAAACTATTTTCACAACGAGAGTGACGAACACAATATAGAAAATATTGATTTAGCTTCAAGTGTTGGAAATAAATTTTGTGTTGATATTTTAGATTTTATGAGAGATAAAATGATTAAGTTTCAAGAAGAAACAGGAAATTTATATAACCTTGAAGCAACGCCTGCTGAGGGAACTACATATAGATTTGCAAAAGAAGATAAGAAAAGATATAAAGATATTATTCAAGCAGGAAAAGAGAAGAATATCTATTATACAAATTCTTCACAACTTCCTGTTGATTATACAAATGACCCATTTGAAGCACTTACTTTACAAGATGAATTACAGTGTAAATATACAGGTGGAACAGTATTACACTTATACATGAATGAAAAAATATCATCAATTGATGCTTGTAGAAAATTTGTAAAAAACACGATAACAAACTTTAAGTTGCCATATATCACAGTAACACCACTGTTTTCAGTTTGTGATATTCATGGATATTTAACAGGTGAACATGAATATTGTCCAAAATGCGATGAAGAAATCTTAAAAAAGGAGATTAATAATGATAAAGAAACAAGAATTGCTTGAAAAGCATAGTGAAAAAAGAACAAAGTGTATGGTATATACGAGAGTTATGGGTTATCACAGACCAGTTGAGAGTTTTAATATAGGAAAAAAAGGTGAACACAATCAAAGAGTTAAATTTCTTGAATCAAAAGATTGTATATGATATAACAAGGTTTACAACAACCGATTATGTAGGACAAATTTCCTGCATAGTTTGGTTTGTTTCTTGCAATTTTAGATGTTTGTATTGCTATAATGATGATATAGTTTATACAAAAGAGGGCAGATACAACCAAAATGATGTTTTAGTTTTTCTAAAAACTAGAATTGGATTACTTGATTCAGTTGTACTTTCAGGTGGAGAAGCAACACTTCATAATCTTATTCCTTTATGTAAAGAGATAAAAAAACTTGGTTTTAAAATAAAACTAGATACAAATGCTACAAATTTAAAACAAATAAAAGAGTTAATAGATTTAGATCTTTTAGATTATATGGCTATTGATTTTAAAGCTAGTAAATCAAAATATAAAGAAATCACAGGCACTTGTCTATATGATACTACTATTAAGACAATCCAATATCTAATAAGTATCAATTTTGACTTTGAACTTAGAACTACAGTTAATACATCACTTTTAAATGAAAATGATATAAATGAGATGATAAAAACTCTAAAAGTGTTAAACTATAAAAATACTTACTATTTACAAAACTTCCTAGAAACCTCATCAAATATTGGAAATATTTCTGCTTCTAGAAATATTGATAAAACAAAGATAAATAATCAAGGTTTAATTATTGAGTACAGAAATTAAATAGCCTTGAGAAGATATATTTTCAATCAAATCTTTTGATGTTTTTAGTCTTAATCTTTTTATAAAAGTTCTTAATCTTTCATCATTTACTTCATCTTCTTGAGCCCATAATGATTCTTTGATTAGACTTGTACTTATGATGCTATTTTTATGTTTTATTAAAAGATGTAAAAACTCTTTTTCTCTTTTTGTAAGAACTACTAATAAACCTTTTTTATATAAGGATTGTGAGTTATTATCGAAAATAAAGTCATCTTTTAAAATCACTTGTTTTTGTTTATTTAGTTTTGGAGCGATTTTTATTATATGTTCTATTACTTCTTCAGGATCAAAAGGTTTTATAAAATATTTACTTATTCCTAAATCAATAGCTTTTAAAAGCTTATCTTTATCAGAATGGGCGCTTAGTATGATGATTGGAATATTCTCATCTAATTGTTTTATTTGAATTGTCATATCAATTCCATCACAATTTGGCATCAAAATATCTGTGATAATAATATCAGGTTTAAATGATTTGAATTTTTTTAGACCTTCAATTCCATCTTTTGCAGTAACAACAGAAAAAAACGAATCAGATATGGCATCTTTTAGTAGCTGTGCTAATCTTGTCTCATCTTCAACTATTAAAATCTTTAGAGTTTTTAATATATCTTGAACATCATTTTGCATTTATTACCCTAATATTAGTTTTATTTTAAAAGTAGAACCATCATCCACATTTTCATGGCTTAATTCCCCTTCTAAACTTTTTTCTATAATCATTTTAGACATAAAAAGCCCAAGTCCTGTGCCTTGACTTTTGTATTTTGTTGTAAAATATGGATCAAATACTTTTTCTATGTTTTCTTTATCTATTCCACCTGCATTATCTTTTATTTCTAATAGTGCATATTTTTTATCTAATTGCTGTTTTTCTTTTAGAGAAATTTCTATAGTTTTATGTTCTATGTTATTTTGTATAAATGCATCTTTTGAGTTTTGAATTAGATTTACTATTACTTGTGATAGTTCATTTGATACACCTATTACTTTGTAGTTTATTGGAACATCGATTTGAATATGTATATTTTCTATTTCTATTACTTTTCGTAAAATTATCAATGCTTCATTTATAGCATCTTTTATTTCAAAGCTTTTTTTCTCTTTTTGTGGATTAAAAAAGTTTGTAAAATCTTCTATTGTTGAAGACATATTTAAAATCAATGTTTTACTCTCTTTATATAATTCATCTACTTTTTTTTCATCGTTTTTTAAAGATGCCTTTTTCATATTAAAAAGTGTAAGACTAAGCTCTGTTAATGGTTGTCTCCATTGATGAGCGATATTTCCTAGCATTTGACCAAGACTTGCCATTCTTGAGTGCCAAAATAGAAGCTTTTGTTTCTCTTCGTTTTTTGCAATCTCTTCTTTTACTCTTTGCTCTAGAGTTTTATTTAAATCTTTTAGTTGTTTTGTTTGCTCTTTTACTTTTTGTTCTAGATTTAGATTTAACTGCTCAAGCTCTTTTTCTTTTAGTTCAAGTTTTTTCTTTAGCAGAACTTCAGAAGTTACATCGTATCTGATGGCAATAAATTCTATAATATTTTCATTTTCATCTAAAATAGGGGTGATTGTAGTGTTTAAATATACAGTTTTCTTATCTTTTGTAAGATTTTGAACTGTTGCTTTAAAAGCTTTCTTTGCAAGAATGGTTTTCCAAAGATTTTCAAAATTTGAATTAGAAACATCTGGATGTCTTACAATATTATGGTTTTGACCAATAAGTTCATCGTAAGAATATCCAGAGATTTTACAAAACTCATCATTTACAAAAGTAATAATTCCATTAATATCAGTTTTTGATACTATGTTTGAATTTTCTATTGCTTCTTGATAAGTATTGTTCATTTATTTAGTTTGTCTTAAAATCTGGCAAACTTCTTTTGCATGGTATGAAATAATCATATTTGCACCAGCTCGCTTAAATGCAATCATAGTTTCCATCATAACTCTTTCATAATCAATAAGTCCTGCAAGTCCAGCGTGTTTTAACATCGCATACTCTCCACTTACGTTATAAACACACAATGGCAGATTTGAAGCATTTCTTATGTCTCTTACAATATCTAAAAATGCAAGAGCTGGTTTAACCATTAAAATATCCGCACCTTCTTTTTCATCTTCAAGTGATTCTTCAATAGCTTCAAGTCTATTTGCTGGATTCATTTGATATGTTCTTCTATCTCCAAATGATGGAGTCGATTCTGCAACATCTCTAAATGGTCCATAATATCCACTTGCAAACTTAGTTGAATATGCCATAATTGGAAGATTTTCAAATCCATTTTCATCTAAAGCATTTCTAAGTGTTGTAATAATTCCATCCATCATTCCAGATGGTGCAATCATATCTGCCCCAGCCCTTGCATGAACAAGAGCTTGTTGTGCTGAAATTTCTAAAGTCTTATCATTGTCAACTGTTTGTGTTTTAGGATCTAGTATTCCACAGTGTCCATGATCTGTATATTCACAAAAACATAAATCAGTTACGATAAACATTTGAGGGAATTTTGCTTTTATAGCTCTGATTGTTCGTGCAATTATACTTTCATTGCATAAACATTCACTTCCAACAGAATCTTTTACATCTGGAATTGCGAATAATATAATTGATTTTAAATTTATACTTACTAAATATTCACACTCTTTTATTATTTCATCAAGACTCATTTGATAAACACCTGGCATTGAAGAAACTTCTGTTTTAATACCACTTCCTTCCCTTACAAATAGGGGATATATGAAATCATCGGCTGTTAAAACAGTCTCCTGTACTAAATTTCTTAAAGTTTCATTTATTCTTAGTCTTCTAAATCGTTTAAACATTCTATTTACCTCTTTTGGTTATAATCCTTAGATTTTAACAGTTTAAGGTTTAAATACAAATGAATATAATTCAATCAAATATAGCAAACTTACCTACAAAATATGGAAAATTTAAAATAAAAGCTTATAAAGACGCACATCAAGAACATTTAGCAATTATGAGTCAAGATTTTGAAACTCTTGATGCGCCTTATGTAAGAATACACTCAGAGTGCCTAACAGGCGATACACTTGGAAGTTTAAAGTGTGATTGTCAAAATCAATTAGATTTATCATTGAAGTTTATAGCACTTGAAGGTGGATTAGTAATTTACCATAGACAAGAAGGTAGAAACATCGGTTTAGTAAATAAAGTAAATGCCTATGCACTTCAAGATCAAGGAAGAAATACAATTCAAGCAAACCTAGAATTAGGCTTTGGAGAAGATGATAGGGATTACAGTATAGTTGGACATATTTTTAATGATTTAGGAGTTAAAAAATTAAAATTAATTACAAATAACCCTAAAAAAATAGATTATGTTGAATCATTAGGAATAGAAATCGTAGAAAGAATTCCTGCAATCACAAAATCAAATAAATATAATGAAGCATATTTATGGACAAAAAAAGAACAGATGGGACATATGCTTTAATGATATTAAAACAATTACTAGAAGAGAATAATCTTAAATTTGATGATCAATTTTACAAAGATTGTGAAGTTTTTATAAAACTATTACAACAATGGGGTAAAGTTCATAATCTTAGTGGAAGACTAAGTAGAAGTGATATTGAAGAAAATATCTTAGATTCACTTTTTCCTCTAACATTTATTGATAAATATGAAAGCTTTGCTGATATTGGAACAGGTGCTGGATATCCAGGACTTATACTTGCAATGGCACAAAAAGATGTGAAATCATATTTAATAGAACCTCGAATAAAAAGAGTATCTTTTCTAAATTTCGTAAAAGCTAGTTTAAAACTTGAAAATCTAACAATTTTATGTAGTAGAGTTGAAGAAGTAAAAGATTTAAAAGTAGATTTAATAACATCAAGAGCAGTAACAAACACTTCTTTACTTTTAGATATTACTAAAGATATTAAAAAAGAAAATAGTTCATACCTTTTTTATAAAGGAAGCATGCTAGAAAATGAGCTTGAGATTGCTAAGATAAATAGTTATACAGTAATAAATAAAAAAGATAGAAATTATCTTTATATCAAAGGTTAATAAATGATTATAAAAGTTATAGCTGTAATATTTGTATTATTTTTAATATATATTCTTTTATTTAAAAAAAGTAGAGCAACTGCAGTAAATAATAAAAAAAATGAAAAAATAACAGATGAGATGATGGAATGCCCAAGTTGTAAAACTTATGTATCACAAAAAGAAGCTATTTTGAGTAATGGAGAATTTTTCTGCTCAAAAGAGTGTTTATTGAAAAAATAAGGAAATTGGCTTATCATGATACTTATTGGAGATAAACTTGTTCCTTTTGAAGATATTTTTTTAATTAAAAATATTAAAGATATTGAAAATACAAAGGCAAATTCTACTGTTTTATTTGACTTTAATGAAGAGATATTAACTTATTGCTATAAAAATGAACTGTTCTGTGCTGTTGTAGTAAATAGTATAAAAGAAGCAATATATTGCAATAATTTAAATGTAAAATATATAATATCAGAAAAAGAGTTATCAATTGAACTTCAAAAAATAGCTGATAATTATATGTATGATTCAAAAATATTAGCAATAATTGATTCAAATGAAGAGCTTGAGCAAGTAGCTAAGCTTGAAATAGATGGAATAATTTACAGGAATTTACTTAAATAAAAAAGAAGTTACTTTACTTAAAAATAAGAGATTCTTAGATAAAATAATTACCTAAAATAGGTAAAACTTAGGATAAATGTGAAAGATATATTAGACACAGTGATACTTGTAATGTTCGTAATTATGGTTGCTTTATTTATAATCAACTTTAATAGAGGGCAGATTAAAAAACACGCAGATAAATTAGAAGAGAATGAAAAAAGAAATAACTCTAGCAAGGATAAAGTAGATGAATAAACCATTATTAATTGAGATTGGTGTAGAAGAATTACCAGCGATTCCGTTTTTAAATGAATTAGCGAATATTGAAAAAAAATGGAGTGATATTTTAGAAAAAAATAGACTTTTATGTGATTTTGATTTTTTTTATACACCAAGAAGATTAGTATTATGGCATCGAGATTTTCAAGTTGCTCAAGAAGACTCAACTATTGAGCAATTTGGAGCACCTATTAAAATAGCTTATAAAGACGGAATTCCAACAGGTGCAGCTTTAGGATTTGCTAAAAAATGTGGTGTTGATATTTCAGAAATTAGCAAAATAGACCAAGGAAAAGGTGAAATCTTATATTTCAAACAAGAAGTAAAAGGTAAGTTTGCAAAAGATTTATTAAACCAAATGATAAATGAATTTGTAACATCACTTAACTTTGGAAAATCTATGAGATGGGCTAGCAGAACGGATAGTTTTATAAGACCAATTAGAACACTAAGTGTGATTTTGGGTGAAGAAATAGTTCCTGCTGAACTTTTTGGAGTTAAATCATCTAACTTTTCATTTGCACATAGAATGGTTTCTTATGAGCCATTTTCTTACTCTTTTGCAGGAGATTATTTCTGTAAACTTGATAAAAATGGGGTTATTTTATATCCGGATGAAAGAAGAGAAAGAATACTTTCTCAAATGAAAGATATAGAACAAAGACACAATGTAAAAATTGATATAGATAGAGAACTTTTAGAAGAAGTTGTAGCAATCACAGAATATCCAACAGCTTTAATAGGGCAGTTTGATGTGGAGTTTTTAGAACTACCTCAAGAAGTAATTGTTACATCTATGAAAGAGCATCAAAGATACTTTGCAGTTTATAAAAATGATATATTAACAAATAACTTCATAGTTGTTTCAAATGCGAAAACAGATGATTTTGGATACATAATCTCAGGAAATGAAAAAGTATTAAGACCAAGACTTGCAGATGCTATGTTTTTTTATAAAAATGATATCAAAAATGGACTATCAAACGAGGGATTAAAAAAACTAGTATTCGTAGAAGGCCTTGGATCAACTTATGAAAAATGCGAAAGAGAAGCAAAAATTGCAGCTTATTTAGCAAATATTTTAGATCTAAATGAAAAAGACTTACTACAAAGAGCAGTGATGCTTAGTAAAGCTGACTTGATGTCTGAAATGGTTTATGAGTTTACAGAGCTTCAAGGATTAATGGGTTATTACTATGCAAAACTTGCAAATGAAGATG
>JAGOIF010000106.1 GCA_017995775.1 Aliarcobacter sp. | reverse complement strand
AAATGCAAGACAAATTAAAGTATTAAATAAACTTCTAGATATAGGTAATGAAAATTTTAAAGGTGATTTAACAAAGAAGAAATATGTAAAAATTGCTAATACAGCAGAAACCAATGCATCAAGAGACCTAGCAGACTTACTTGAAAAAGCTTGCATCAAAAAAGTTGAAGGTACTGCAGGTAAAGGTACTAAATATACGATAAATCATAAAACTTGATATTAAAGAAGTAGTCAAATTGACTACTTCTTCTTAGCTACATCTTTAATTGCTCTATAGATTGTATTTCGTGCTACATGAAAAAACTTAGATAACCATTCAACAGACTTTCCTTTTTCGTGCTGTTTATGTATAAAGTTTTTATCTTTATTCCCTAGAATAGCTTTTCTACCAAACTGAACACCTTTTTTCTTTGCAGCTTCAATTCCTTCTCTAACACGTTCATTTATCAAATCACGTTCAAACTCTGCAATAGCACCTAACATTGTAAATAACAGTCTACCTGCTGGAGATGTTGTATCAATATTTTGATGTAATACTTTTAGGTTTACATCTTTATTTTGTAAAAACTTTGCAATATTATGAAGGTCTATTACAGACCTTGCTAATCTATCTAATTTTGTAATATAAAGTACATCACCTTCTCTTACAAAGCCCATCATAATTTTAAATTGCTCGCGATTTGCTTCATTCTTTCCTGATTTTTTTTCTGAAAATATCTTTTCACAGCCTGCACTCTTGAGTTGATCAATTTGATTCTCAAGATTTTGACTGGAAGTTGAAACTCTTGCATAACCTACATTCATAATAAATCCTTTGTGTTGAACTTACTATTTATCTCATATATTAGAATGATTGTAAAGTAATATCTATTTTCCTGAATGAACAGGTTGTGGAACTTATTATTTTAACTTAGAATCTTTTAATCATGAGTATGATTTAGTGTAGCCTGATCAAAAACGTACTTGGAGTAATATAATACTATTTACTAAATATTTTATCAATAATACAATAAAATATAATAATTCTTACTTTTTACTTTTCATTGCTTTCCATATTGTTTTTGCAGTAGCACAAGGATTGTTATTCCCTTCTATATAAATCTCATGTATAAAAGAGTTTTCACCATCAACTTTATTTGTATAAGAAACAATACTATCTCCATACTGTGACTCTGATAAAAAACGCCCATCAATAGAGTGTAAATAATAGTTATCTATAATCTCTTTGGGTATTGATTCTAGAAGCCAATGAAAATAACTTATATTATTTACATGCTTATTTATGTCTGTATCATAGCGATTGACAGTAAACTTATTGAGATATTGAGGGGATTTAATGCTCTGCATTGTACTTGATATATCATGATCTAAAGATGTTTCCTCGCAAGACAACCAATTTTCTCTAAAATAATTTGGAATTTTTTTAGGTCTTCGTTTTTCGATATCAAAAAAAAGCCATAAACCTTTGGCTTTCCCTATAATATTGTAGTGTTCATCATAAATAATGTTTTCTCTTGTACCTCGGATAGATTTATATTTTGAAAGCCATGTTCGTATAATAATCTTTTCATTGTACTCAGGATATCTGTCTATTTCCATCATTCCAGAAAGTAATACCCATCCTAGATTTTGTGACATAAGAGACAATAAGCTATGACCAGCAAAAGCACAGTGATCTGCTGCTGTTTCTTGCAGCAATGTCATCATAGTTATAGGAGAAGCTTTTCCTGTGTTATCCATTTCAAAATATCGTAGCTTAAACTCTTTTTCAAAATAGTTTTCCATTTCAATTCCTTTATTGTTCTGCAGTTTTGAAGTCTAAATATAACTGCATAATTTACAAGTTGCTTTTCTTTATATTTAAAATTAATTCACTGGCTCAATACAAAATACCATTCCGTCTTTTATTTTGGGTTAAGATTTAGGAGTTCCATTTTCTAAATAATTTGGAATTTCTGGTTCTTCATGTGGTTTTCTCCCAATTTCATGACCACAAAATTTAACTAAAGGTTGATATCCTCTATTAACAATAAATTTTTCTATTTCATATGATAACTCTTTAAATCTCATACCTACCTTTATTATACTGATTGCATGATATAACGAATCTTTTGCACAAGCAATTAATGCATCATCTTCTTTTGATATTTTACCAATTGGCATTGTAATAGCAGCATCACCATACCATCCATCAACCTCAGTACCAATGTCAAGACCTAAAATATCTCCATCTTTTTTTAATACAATGTCTGAAGGCAAACCATGAATGATAACTTCATTTAAGGATAAACAAATAGCACCATGAAATCCATATAATCTTTTAAAAGAAGGACGGGCACCTAAATTTACTATATATTTTTCTGCCATAATATCAACTTCTTTTAATGTCATACCAGATTTAATAGGTTGTTGAACTTATTTTTATAACTTATCTTTGTAACAATTTTATCTATATTGAATCTCCCAATATTACTTAATATAGATACATAATGTACTATTATTATCTAAATATCGATATTTAACATACATAAAAACTACAGAAAAAAGTTTTACATTTGCCTTATTTAAGATGTTTGTCGTTATTTCAATATATAACTTTTTTGGATATATTATTTGTTAATTCTCAGGCTGTCTTGTATATAATGTATGCTTCATAAATAGTAGGATACAGAATAAAACTTTACAGAGGATTTACTTCAAATGAATAAAATAGAAGAACAAGCTTTAACTTATCTTAAAGATAACAAAAAAGATTTCTTGAAAAAGTATTTAAATGGATATGAAATTCAAAAAATTAAAACTGCCATTTTTACAGCAGGTGCAAGTGGTGCAGGTAAAACAGAATATGCAATAAGTAGAATAGGAAAAGAACCTTTTTTATTACATATGGATATTGATAATATTAGAGAATTTTTCTCACCTATTAAATACAATGGCTCAAATTCAAATGATTATCAAAGACCAGCTTCAAAAGGTGTAAATTGGTTATTTGATAGGGCCACTAAAAAAGGTTATTCTTTTATATTAAATTCAAATTTTGCAGAAGCTACTATTGCTCAAAGTAATATTCAAAGACTTTTAGATAAAGATTATGTAATTGAAATAAATTATATTTTTAGAAATATTGAAAAAAGTTTTGAATTTGCTAAAAAAAGAGAATCTATTACAAAAAGAAAAGTTCCCTTAGAAGTTGTACAAAGTAGCTTTAAAAATTCATTCGATACGACATTACTTATTAAATCAATTTTTCAAGATGCTATCATTTTAAATCTTTTTGATAGAGAAAATGATATAATCCACGAAGATGTAGATGAAAATCAATTCTATATTTTATTAACAGGAAAAATTTTATGAGTTTAGAAGATTATTTAAAACAAAATATTAAACCAGAAATATTACAAAAAGCATCAGAATTTAAAAATTCATCAAATTATCAAACTATTAAAATTTATACATCATCTGATAAATATCAATCTGCAAAAATATCTTTAAAAAATAGAGATAAAAGTATTCATAAAACTGCACTTGCAGATATTGAAAGACTTCAAAATAAAATTTTTGTAGGTTAATTTTTTATTAAAAATATTCGAAAATAGCCAAATTTAATTGGCTATTTTTTCCTTTTCTTTTCTCTTGAGAGTTTCACCCCTATATTTAATTTTAATCTCTTCAAGATATTTTTCTTTTGGATTATGCCTTCTTATTTCTCTATAGTATCATATCTTTTTTTTAGATGCTCACTTGAAATTTAGTTCCTTAAGATTATTTTTAATTATTTGTATTAGTATTTAACCAGATTTTAGCAGCAAACGCAAAGCTTTGTCGAAGTTAACCATTCCAGATCCTCTTACTTTTTAACAGTACTCTTGTTCCAAAAAGAATTGAATTTTTAAACATATGAAGTAGTCAAGTTGACTACTTCATATGTTCATAATTCAACAGGTTGTTGAACTTCATTTTATAACTTAGTATATGCTTGTTATGACAATATTAAAAAGGATTATATTAATTTTCAGGAGCTCTTTACGGAAAAGATTGATTAAACACCTCTAGTGAAAAGATTATAAAACTATAATCAAAAGTCAAATTATTGGTGAAAAAGTAAGCATACCTCCTCAAATAACTTTCTCTTAGTTTTCCGTTTAATACAATCCTATTTTGATAGGTTTTGGGAATTTGTCTTCTTTAGACCAAAACTAAATAGTACTTTTTCTAATACCAATTTTTTTAATTACATCATTAATTCTTAAATATTTTTCCATTTCTTTTTTCTAAAATATCTATGTATAAAATTATATGAAAGATTAAGAAGAAATAAAAAATTCATTTAAAAAGTTGAGAATGTGTTCCAATTCTAAGAAGTTGCAATGTATTATCATCTATCATGTAAATAACAAGCAAATCACCACTTATATGAAACTCTTTTGTATCTTTCCACTCTCCACTTAGAAAATGGTCTCTAGCTTCTTGGGGTAACTCTTCATTATTTAAAAGTAGTGAAATATATAAAAATAGTTTTGCACTATTTGTTGGATTTAGTTGAGCTTTATTCAAATCTTTTGTAAAGATTTTATGAACAGATAAATCAAGCACCTAAATCCTTTTTTAAATTTTCTAAACTAACTTTTGTCATATTTTTATTTGCTCTAGCATCTTTAATAGCTTCAAGTGTTTCATCATTTGGAATTTTAATTTCAAATGGTATTCCTCTTTCTAAAACACTTTGAGTTAAAAATATATTAAAAGCTTCACTTAACCCTAAACCATATTGTTTAAATATCTCTTGAGCTTTTTCTTTTGTAGTTGCATCAAGGTAAACATTTGTTCTAACTTTATTAGTTGTTGCAGTCATTTCAAATCCTTTATTTATTAGAAAAATTATAACACACAATGTGTGTTATTGTCAATTTGATTTATAGAAAATGAATTTAGGGTTTGAAAAAAACATTTTACTAAAGCAAATAAAATACCCTAATTTATGTGCTTTAACAAAAATGAACTACCATTATCTATTTAATAACTTTTATAATTTTAAAAAAAATGTCATAATAAATTATCAAATTAAGGAAGAACTTTGCAATAATAAAAAAAAAATCAGAACATTGACAATAGAAAATATAAAGCTCAATAGATTTATTGAAGATACTGAAGACTTTGAATTTATAATTAATAATGAAATTCGTTTATATGTTAACTTAGATTATGAATTTAAATTAACAATATTAGATAAGTTAAAATGTCCGTTTACCATATTTTTTGAAGATGAGATACAAATAACAAATAATAGCATTTCATCATCAGTTAAGTTTGAGATAATTATAGAATCATTTTTTAAACCTACAAATGGGTATACTAAAATATTCAGTATGGATTATAATGAGTTTAAATAATATAAAAGAATTAGATTATGTGTTTCAATCGTAATGATCTACAAAATATAATAGTTAATTATTGAAGATTTTGTTATAATTACAAACATTAGGAGTTTAGTTATGAGTAAAACACCATTTTCTAAAGAAAAAGCGTTAAAGTCTGCAACTGTTTCAAATCAAATCGAGGGTTATGCTCCAGTAAAAGATAAAGAAGTATTAAAAAAAGTTAAAGTGTACTTATCTTTAATTAAATAATGAAATATTATCCACCCTCAAATCACATTTACTATGAAAGTAGTGATGTTCCTATAAATAAACTAGAAATCAAAGAGCTTGAAATACTAACGGAAATTGAAAAGAGTTATTACAATTAAATCAAGAAGAACAACTGCATCACAACTTTTAAAAAGACTTACTTCTTATTCAAAACATCATAAACTTTATACAGCAATTAAAGAGTTTGGTAAAATCATTAAGACTGATTTTTTACTCACTTACATTGATGATGTTGGTCTTCGTCAACGAATTGAAAAACAACTAAATAAAGTTGAATCTGCTAATAGATTTTCAAAAGCAGTATTTTTTGGAAATAATGCAGAATTTATATTTGCTACACAAGAAGAACAAAATATAGCGAATAACTGTAAAAGACTTATACAAAATGCAGTAATACTTTGGAATTATCTTTACATTGACAAAAAACTTCAAGAAGCAAAATCACAATCACAGAAAGATGAAATAATAGAAGCAATTAAAAATAGTTCTATAGTTCACTGGAGTCATATTAATTTTTATGGTACATATGATTTTACAAAAATTGATAAAAAAGTAAATGACATGATAAGTTAAAATATAACTCTATATTTCAACGAGAATTGATTTTCTGATTGAAATACATATCAATGTATTAGAAAACGTTTTCTAGGGCTTTTTATAAGTATAATCACTTAAATTTAAGCTATATTTAAGAACCATGGCGCATTTTGTACCTTTATGTAAACATAGCCGTGCGACAAGAAGTCGCTTAGTTTGATGTCGGGTGGCACCGATAAAATATTCTGTTGTTTTCTCCCTATTTGTTGGTGCATTGTTGGTAACGATGGTGTGCTAAGCAACAAAGAAATGAT
>JAGOIF010000006.1 GCA_017995775.1 Aliarcobacter sp. | reverse complement strand
AATCTTCTTTTTCAAAATTTGTGAAAATTAAAAAAAGTCTATTTGCCAATTTTTTAATAAACTCTTTTGAATATAAATTTTTTAGTTGTTCTGCCATATTTTTCCTAATTTAATTTTTTTATTAATTCATCAATATCAAGGTTTATCTTTGAAAAAGCAAACCAGCTTTTACCCAAATCTTTAAGACTTGCACCTATGTGATAAATCTCTTTTTATCAATTATCAAAAACCTATCATGGGCATTTTGGAAAATTTTTAGTGTGATATTATCATATTGTTTTGAATACTTCTCAAAATCTAGTTTTAGTTGTTTTGAAATAATGTTTGTAAAAATTGTGATTTTTATAGTTGGGATTTTAGAAAATAGAGTCAAAACTGTATCATCAATATAGTTGTCTATAAAAATTATTTCATCTTTTGCTGTTTTTATTAAATCAATTATAAAGCTGTACGAATCATAAATTTGTCCATCAAAAAATATTCCTTGATTAGTTTCAAGTTTATTGTTTTTTACAAAAGATTTAACTTCATTCATCTGAGATTTTAAAGTATTTACATCATTCTCAAGATTTACAAATCTTTCATTTGTAATTTTTTCGCCATTTATTACATATCCATTTTGAATATAATTTTTCAGAATTTTTGTTGCCCATTGACGGAATTTTGTAGCTTTTGAAGAACTCACTCTATATCCAACACAAATAATTGCATCTAAATTATAGTGTTTAATAACACGAGTTACTTTTCTATTTCCCTCTTGACGAACTACCGAGGAATTCTCGGTAGTTGAATTTTCATTTAATTCTTTTTCTTTATATATGTTTTTTAGATGCAGTCCAATATTATCTGTACTCGTGCCAAATAATTCAGACATTTGAGATTGAGTAAGCCAAATTGTCTCTTCATTCATAGAAACTTTCAATTCTAATTCACCATCATTATAAACTACAATATTAGATATATCATTCATAAAAACACCTTTTAAATTATTAATTTTGAACTATATAATAAATAAAATGTTTGGATTAAAAATATTACAGATTGAAATAAAAACTAAAATTAACATTTCTATTTCCTAATTTATCCTATAATACATAATCAAAATAATCAGAACAATATTAGGAAAACAGATGTCTTATAGAACTTTAGAAGAAGAAATAAAAGTATTAGAATTAGGATTACCACCAATTGAAGGTGATGGATTTATTGGTGGAAGACTTGACCCAAGCGAAGCTAGTTTGGTTTTAATTCCAGTTCCATGGGAGGCTACTGTTTCTTATGGTGAGGGAACTGCACTTGCACCTGATGCTATGAGACTTTCAAGCCACCAACTTGATGTTGAAACTTTTCATTATATCAAACCTTATGTAGCTGGTATTGCTATGCTTGAAACTGATAAAAGTTTATTAAAGTTAAGCCACAAAGCTAGAAAAAAAGCTTTAAAAGTCATTGTTGCACTTGAAAAAGAAAAAACAAATAAAAAAGCTCTAAAATTTGTAAATGAAGCTTCAAATACTTTAAATAAATCTGTTTATGATAAATCAATAGAACAAATAAATAAAGGTAAGTTTGTAGCTGTTGTTGGTGGTGACCATTCATCTCCACTTGGACTTATTAAAGCTTTAAGCGACACACAAACTGAAGCTTTTGGGATTTTACATGTAGATGCTCACCACGACCTAAGAAAGGCTTATGAGGGTTTTACTTATTCTCATGCTTCAATTTTTTATAATGCCATGAATGAATGTGACAAAATCTCAAACTTAGTTCAATTTGGAATTAGAGATTATAGTAGTGAAGAAGCTAATAGAATGAAAGAATATGGAGTAAAAGGTGCATGTTTATACGACACAGATATGCAAGCACAACTCTCAAGTGGGAAATCTTTAGAAGATGTTTTTGCACCATATATCAACCAACTTCCAAAAAATGTTTATTTATCAATCGATATTGATGGATTAGAACCTCTAAACTGCCCAAATACAGGAACTCCAGTTCCAAGTGGTTTAAGATATGGTGAATTAGAACATTTAATATTTATGGTAGTAAAAAGTGGAAGAAATATCATAGGTTTTGATTTATGTGAAGTTGGAGATAGTGTTGATGGTTGGGATGCAAATGTTGGTGCTAGGGTTTTATACCAACTTTGTGGCGCATTGTTAGCAAGTCAAGGGAAGATAGATTTTAAATAAAATACTTTTACTATATACTTAAATACAAACAAATTAAGAAAAAAGGCTACATAATGAAAAAATTTGATTTAATAATTATTGGAGCAGGAAGAGCTAGCAGTCTTGCTGCTAGAGCTGGAAAAGCTGGTAAAAAAGTTGCTATTATTGAAAAATCTTCTTTAGGAGGAACATGTCCAAATAGAGGTTGTGTTCCTTCAAAACTCTTATTAGGTTATGCACATGTGGCAAATGCGATAAAAGAATCAAATCGGCATTTCATTGATTCTTCTATAAATAACATTGATGTGAAAAAGATATTTGAACAAACAAATAATTATATTTCAAAAATAGATTCTCATTATGAGCGTAAATTTAATGAAAATGTGCAGATTTTCAAAGGTGTAGGTTCTTTTGTTTCTAATAATGTGATAAAAGTAAATGATGAAGAATTAAGCGCACCAAAAATAGTAATCGCAACAGGAACAAAACCAATAAAAGCAGCCCATGAAAAAGCTTGGACTAGTGATGATATATTTCCATTAATTGGCGATATTCCAAAATCTATTACGATTGTTGGGGCTGGTTTTATCGCGTGTGAACTTTCGAGTTTTTTTTCTGCAATTGGAATAAAAACTACTTTATTAGTTAGAAGTCAAAGAATTTTAAATAATGAAGATGAAGATATTTCTGCGATTTTTAAAAAAGAATTTAGTAAAAAAGTTGATATAAAATTTGATACAACTATTCAAACTACAAACTATGAAAATAATCAATTTAATCTTATTCTTGAAAACAAAGATGGAACAACAATAAAACACCAAAGTGAAGCCCTACTTTATGCAACAGGTAGAGAATCAAACACAGATAGTTTAAACCTTGAAAACACCTCTATTCAAATAGATGAAAGAGGTTTTATAAAAAGAGATGCCTTATTTGAAACAAATGCAAAAGGAGTTTATGTAGTAGGCGATGCTTCTGGAAAATATATGCTTCAACACGCGGCTGCATACGAAGTAAATCATCTAGGAAAAATCTTATTAGAAGAATGCACGGAACCTTTACATTTTAAATATATGCCCCATGCAGTTTTTACAGAACCTGAAATCGCAAGTGTTGGAATCACAGAACAAAAAGCAAAAGAGCAAAATATACTGTATGTAACAACTACCACAAATTGGATAGCAAGTGCAAAAGCCATGTCTTTAAGACTTGATTATCCAGTTACAAAGTTTATAATAAATCCAAAAAATTATGAGATATTAGGATGTCATATGATAGGACCTGAGAGTTCAACCATGATGCACCAAGTATTAGCTGTAATGCATATAAACAATGATGTAAGGCACTTAAAAGAAATGCTTTATATTCATCCAGCATTAAGTGAAGCTTTACTTCCTGCTGCTGTGGAAGCTGTTAGGGAAGTTGAAAAGTATAATGAAAAGATAACTTCTTAAATTAAAAAAGAGTATGAAAAATCTCATACTCTTTTTCCTTTTATTTACGCTAAGTTTTTAGCTACAAATTCCCAGTTTACAAGTTTCCAGAAATTCTCTAAATATACTGGTCTTGCATTTCTTGCATCAATATAATAAGCATGTTCCCAAACGTCACATGTTAAAACTGGTTTTAAACCATCAGTTATTGGACATCCAGCATTTGAAGTAGTTACGATTTTTAATTCACCCTTATCAAGAACAAGCCAACCCCAACCTGAACCAAATTGAGCAATTGTTTTTGTTGCAAATTCAGTTTTGAAATTTTCAACAGATCCAAAAGCTTTTGTTAAAGCAGCTTCAACAGAAGCTGGAATTGCAGTTTGATTTGGAGTTAATCCACTAAAGAAAAAATCATGGTTAAATACTTGAGCAGCATTATTAAAAATACCACCACTTGATTTTTTTACGATTTCTTCTAAACTCATATTTTCAAACTCTGTTCCAGGGATTAGATTATTTAAATTATTTACATAAGTTTGGTGGTGTTTTCCGTGGTGGAATTCTAAAGTTTCTTGTGACATACTTGGAGCTAATGCATCAATTGCATAAGGTAATTTCATTAATTCATGTTTCATTTTATATCCTTTTGTTTGTATTTTTTACAACACTCCAGCATACTATCATTTAGATTTTTTTTAACTTAGGTTAATGTTTATTTTTTATTTAAAAAGAGTAAAAACAAAGCTTTAAAAGCTTTGTTTTTTTGTTTTAGGTTTTAGATTGTATATAAGTTCTAGTTTTTTGCGAATGCAGGTTCTAAGAAAGGAATGATTTGTTTTTTTCTTGATAAACAACCATCTAACCAAACTTTTCCATTTTCAAGTTTTACATTAAATGCTTTTTCAAATATACTTGAATCTTGCGAAGATACTAACACTTCACTTCCTTCTTTCATAATATCTGTTAAGATTAAACAAGCTGTATGAAGATTGTTTTCAGTTCTTAATTTTTCTAAATCAGCTTCTAGTTCAGCTTTAACAGAATCAAAAATAGCTAAATCAATAACTTCAAGTTGTCCAATTCCTACTTTTGTTCCATGCATATCAAATGGCTTATAATCTCTTAAGATTAATTCTCTAACAGGAACACCTGAAACTGCTGATTTAACTTTGAACATTTCCATTCCAAGTGCACCAAAATCTTCAACACCTGCAATAGTAGCTAGTTCTCTTACAATTTTAATATCAATATCAGTACAAGTTGGTGATTTAAAAATAACAGTATCAGATAAAATCGCACATAACATAATTCCTGCAATATTTGCAGGTATTTCAACTTTATGATAATCATACATCTCTTTTACGATTGTATTTGTACATCCAACTGGTCTAATCCAACACTCTAATGGAGTTGAAGTTGTGATGTCACCAAGTTTATGATGATCTACGATTCCAACAACTGTTGCTTTATCTATATCAGCTGGCGCTTGACCTTTATCTGAATAATCAGTGATAAATAATTCTTCACCAGCAAACTCAGTTTTTAATAATGGAGCTTCAAATCCAAATTTATCTAAGATAAATTGAGTCTCAGGACTAACAGGTCCTTGTCGTGCAGGAATTGCTGGTCTTCCTATTTTATTTAATAAATATGCTAATGAAATTGCTGAACAAATAGAATCTGAATCAGGTGTTGTGTGTCCACATGTATAAATTGCCATATAATATTTCCTAATTTATTTAATTTTGGGCATTTTATCTAAAGTAATGTTATGTTACTTTTAAATAAAAATATTACTCTTAATATCCCAACTCTTCATCAACTAAAATTATAATGATTCTGCCTATTTCATCATCTGCTTTTATCCATGAAAATTTATTTGCGATATTATCATGGTTATATTTTGGCTCTTTTCCCATCTCAATTGCTTTTTTATTTATTCTATTTATATTCTTTGTAGCTGCAACTTCCATCACTCTTTTGAAACCTGCATCTAAATCTTCAACGATTTTATTAACTCCAACAATCAATAACACATTTGTAGGTCCATAAGAAAGTGCTGCCACCCTATTTCCACTTCCATCTGCATTTACTAGTTTTCCATCTTTTGTGATTGCATTTGTACTTGAAACAAAAATATCAGAAACAATTCCTTGTCTTCTTCTTTTGATATTTTCTTCCATAGAAATACCAGCTTCATATTGATTATGTAAAGTGATATCTTTTTTATTTACTAAATAATCAAGCAATCCTATCTCTTTTACCGTTTCACTTCCACCAAGCCCAACACTCATATTTGATTTTATATATGTTTTTGATAAGTCAAATGCTTCTTCTTTTGTCTTAACAAAATGTGCATCGTAACCACAAGATTTTAAAGTTTCTATAAATTCTTTCATTTTTACTCCTAGCAGATTAAAAACTGTCCAACATTTCTATCTTTTTTTAGTTTCGAGTGTTCAACTACAACCCCATGCATTGATAAATAAATACCATTTTCAATAGGTGCATTTAAAAATCCTATTGCTTGAGAAAAATTCATGGTAGCTTCAACCTCATCAATACTCATAGGAACCATAGCACCTGTGAAAACTATTTTTTTGTTTCCTACTTTATCTTCAATAAATTTTGAAGTTAAATCAACTGTATCAGTTCCATGAATGATTATAATTTTATCACTTTTACTATTTAATATATTTTCTAAAATTATTTCTCTATCTTCTTGTGTGAAGTCTAAACTATCTTTTGAAACTATATTTTTTATCTCAAAATCAACATTAAAACAAGATTTTACAATCTTGTCTAATGCTATATTATCACTTGGAACTTCAAGTAATCCTTTGATTGGATTATATCTTTTGTTAAATGTTCCTCCTGTATTTAATACAGTTATCTTCATCTCGCATCCTTAGAAAGATTCGTTACCATATTTTCAGGTCTTAATAATTCATCTAATTCTTCTTTTGTGAAAAGTTCTTGTTCTAAAATAATGTCATAAACTCTTTTATTTGTTTTAAGTGCTTCTTTTGCAAGTGCTGAACTTTTTTCATATCCTAAAATTGGATTTAAACAAGTTACTAAAGTTACTGAATTTAAAATATTATTCATACAAACTTCTTCGTTTGCTGTAATTCCTTTTATACATTTTTCACCTAAAGAATGAAAAGCTCTTCTCATCATATTTATTGAATTAAAAAGTTTAAATGCGATTAATGGCTCAAACACATTTAATTGTAATTGTCCATGCTCACTTGCCATTGCAATTGTCATATCAGAACCTATTACTTCAAATGCAACTTGATTTACAACTTCTGGAATAACTGGATTTACTTTTCCTGGCATTATTGAACTTCCTGGTTGAAGTGCTGGAAGATTTATTTCATTAAATCCAGCTCTAGGACCTGAACTTAAAAGTCTTAAGTCATTACATATTTTTGATATTTTTATAGCAATACTTTTTAACATTCCTGAAATGTGAACAAAAGATCCTGTATCTTGAGTAGCTTCAATTAAATCTCCAGCACTTTCATAATCAACACCAGTTACTTCTCTTAAATTTGAAATAACTTTTCCTCTATATTCCATTTTTGAATTAATTCCAGTTCCTATTGCCGTTGCACCTAGATTTACTTCTTTAAGAATCGCTTGAGCTTCTCTTAATTTAAAAATATCATGGTCAATCATAACTGCGAATGTTTTAAACTCTTGTCCTAAAGTCATAGGAACAGCATCTTGAAGTTGCGTTCTTCCCATTTTTAAAACATCTTTAAATTCAACAGATTTTTCTTCAAAACAATCTCTTAAAAATCTAAGACTATCTTTTAGTCTATAAATTAATTCATAAAGTGTAAGTTTAATTGCTGTTGGATAAACATCATTTGTTGATTGACTCATATTTATATGATTGTTTGGATGAATGATGTCATAAGAGCTTTTTGCATGACCTAAAATCTCTAAAGCCCTATTTGCTATAACTTCGTTGGCATTCATATTTGTAGAAGTTCCAGCTCCACCTTGGATTGGGTCTACGATAAATTGATCATGGAATTTTCCATCAATTATTTCATTACAAGCTTGAACGATTGCATCTTTTTGAATATCAGTTAAATCACCTAATTCAAAGTTTGTTAAAGCACAAGCTTTTTTAACTTTTGCAAGTGATTTTATAAAATTTGGAAATAAAGAAATATCTGTTTTTGTAATATCAAAATTCTCTTTTGCTCTTAAGGTTTGAATACCATAATACTTATTCATTTCAATCTTTTTTTCACCTAAAAAATCTTTTTCAATTCTATATAACTTTTCCATAAATAATCCTCTTGATAATATATTTTGTAATTGTATGAAATAGAAGTATGCTAAAAGTGTCTATTCTTCTTTTTCTTTAATTTTTTGAAGATTATACCCTTCTTGTGGTACATTCTTGATTACATTCACTGGCATTTTATTTCTTAATTCTTTTATAAATGATTTTAGTGCATGACTTGTCATCTCTTTATCATTCCAAAGTTCAAACTCTATTTCTTCATATTTTAGAATTGCTCCATTTTTATTGTATAAAAGCTGTAAAAAATCTTTTTCTCTTTTTCTTAAATGTATTATTTGCTCTTTTTTATAAATTAATTCTCTTTTTTGTGAATCTAAAACTAAATCTTCACATAATAAAATTGGTTTAATTGCTTTTTGTAAATATTTCTCTAAAGCATCCATTAGCTTTTTTGAATTTAATGGTTTTAAAATAAAATGATTAATATTTAAATTTATTAATTCAACTAAATACTCTTCATTAGAGTATGCAGTTAACATAATAATCATGGTTTCACTATCAGTTTGTCTAATTTTTTTTACAAGTTCTAAACCATTACAGCCTTTCATTTGTATATCACTTAAAACTATTTTTGGTTTATAATATTCGTATAATTCATAACCTTCATTTCCATCACAAGCTTCATAAACTTCTTTAAAATAATATTTCAAAGTGCTCACTATTGTTTGTCTTATTCCATCTTCATCTTCTACACATAATATAGATATATTTTTTAATTCTTTTAATAATTCTTCGTTCATTTTTTATCCTGCTATTACTATTTTAAAAATAGCACCTTCATCATCATTATAAACACTAAGTTCTCCACCCATATTTTTTTCTATTATGAGTTTTGAAATATAAAGTCCAAGACCTGTTCCTTTTGATGAATCTTTTGTACTAAAATATGGATCGAAAATCAATTCTTGATTTTTTTTATCAATTCCACCTGCATTATCTTTTATTGTTATTATTGATAATATACCTCTTGAGTCAATATTTAAATCTATTTTTGGATTTTTAATTTTTTTCTCTACTAATACATCTTTTGCATTACTTAAAATATTTAAAATAACTTGAGCAAATTCAGTAGGATATGCGTGTATATTTTTATCATTTTGTATATTTACATTTAGTTTAATATCACAGTTTTTTAAAGTTGCATTTATAATATTTATTGCATTTTTACAAGCATTTGAAACCAAAAAATCCTCTTTCATTTTATCTGGCTTATAAAAATCTCTAAAATCATCAATTGTATTTGACATAAATTGAATCATATTATCACTTCTTTCAATTGCAGTTAAAATATGATTTTCATCAACTTTTTTGAATCTTGTTGCAGTTTCTAATTCCATTAAAATTCCAGATAACTCTGTTAAAGGTTGCCTCCATTGATGTGCAATCATAGAAATCATTGAACCAATTCTTGCAAGTTTTCCTTGCTCTAGGATTTTTCTATCTTTTTGTTTTGCTTCTTCTATTGCATATTGTACTTTTTTTTGCAAATTATCATTTAATACTTTTAATTCATTCTCTGTATCTTGGACTTCTATTTTATATTTTTTTACCACATCATTTACAAGTAATATCATAATATAAGAAAATAAAATCATGAAAATAATCACTACAAAAGTAAGTGTTAAAACAAAATTGCTAAATTCTTTAGCTCATTTTTCTGATTGTTCAACTTTATTTTTGATTATTTGTTCTAGTTTAGAATCATTTTCATGATTTTGTAAGTATAGTTCTTTATATTCTTTTATATTTAAATCAAGGTTGTTTGTTGAAAGTTTTATATAGTATGAAATGCAAAGGAATGAAACAAGTATCACACTTAGAAAAGGGATAACAATTATAAAAAAAGGAATTCCTTCTTTGTTAAACATAAGTATAATACCTCGAATATTGTTTAAAAGTAGAAAGGAAATTTATTCCCTTCTATTTTTTATTTTTTTATTTTTTTATCATTGATATTATCAACAATTTCTTTCCATGTATCTTTTTCAAAATTATATTCTACATAATCATTGTATCTTAATACAGGTGTAATTCCTTCTTTAATTTGTCTTTCATAACCTTTGATTAATTGTAAAACTGGTTTATATAACAGTGTAATAACAATCATATTAAGAATAGCTAAGATTCCCATACTTAAATCAGCAAAGGCAAAAATAGAAGCTAAATCTTGGAATGATCCCCAAATAACAAGTAAAATACAAATTACTCTAAAAATATTAAATACTGCAACATTTCCCTTACTAAAGAAATTTAAACTATTTTCAGCTAAATAATAGTTATAAATCATAGAAGAGAAACCAAATAAAAATAAAGCAACAGTAACAAAATAACCACCAAAAGGACCAATATGTTCAATTAAAGCATTTTGAGTTAATAAAACACCTTGAATACCCTCAGCACCTGGAGTATAAACACCCGATAAAAGAATAATAAATGCTGTACAAGAACATAAGATTATAGTATCAATAAATACTGAGAAAGATTGAACAATTCCTTGTTGAACAGGATGTGCAACATATGCAACAGCTGCAACATTTGGCGCACTTCCAAGTCCAGCTTCATTTGAAAACATTCCTCTTTTTGCACCTTGAATAATAACAGCACCAATTCCTCCACCAATTGCAGAACTTGGATTAAATGCTTCTGTTACAATCATTACAATTAAACCAGGAATTTCTGTAATATTTAAGAAAATTACAACAAGTGCAATTAATAAATATCCAAGAGCCATAATTGGAACTATAACTTCAGACATTCTAGCTATTCTTTTTACACCACCAAAAATTGTAACACCAAAAACAGCCGTAACAATTAAACCACTAACCCAAGTTGGTAGATTAAACGAAGCTTCAAATGAAGTTGAAATAATAAAAGATTGAGTTGCATTAAAAGCAAAACCAAAAGTAATAATAAGCAATACAGAAATAACCACACCAAGCCATTTTTGTTTTAAACCTTTTGTTGCATAATATGCAGGTCCACCTCTATAAACACATGAATCTAAACCATCTTTTTCTTTATATAATTGTGCTAGTGAACACTCAAAAAAACTCGTAGCCATCCCAACAAGTGCAATAACCCACATCCAAAAAACAGCTCCAGCACCACCAAGAGTAATAGCAACGGCAACTCCCGCAATATTACCACCACCAACACGACCAGCAACACTTAACATCAAAGCTTGAAATGAACTAATGTGCCCATCTTTATCATGTGCTGTATCTCTTAAGATATGAAACATTTTAAAAAAATATCTAAACTGTACAAATCTAGAACTAACAGTAAAAAATATACCTAAAATTGGAAGTAAATATATTAATATATTTCCCCAAATTAAGTCGTTTAAAAAAGTATTGATTTCTGCGAACATTTTGTCTCCTTTTATATATAAAAAACTTTAACATATAAAAGGAGTGTAAAAGGTGTCTTTTAAAAGCGGTAGAAGTTTATTTTTTCAACTCTTTAACAATTTTGATTAAGTAATCAGCAGAGTTTTTAGCACTAGATTTTAAGAATTCATCAAAATCAAATCCAGCATCCATATCAGCAGTATCAGAAATAGCTCTTAATATGAAAAAAGGAACGTTTAAAGCATCACAAACAACAGCAACACTTGCACCTTCCATCTCTAGAGCATCAGCATTAAATGTATTTTCTATGAATTGCTTTCGCTCATTTGAGTGAACAAATTGATCACCCGTTGCAATAGTTCCCTCAATTACTTTTAAATTATTTTCATTTGCAACTTTAATTGCCACATCTCTTAATTCTTTAGTAGTTTCTACAAATACTTTTCCACCTGGAACAAATCCATGTGGATGTCCAAATGCAGTTATATCTAAATCATGTTGACATAATTTATCAGCAATAATTAAATCTCCAATTTGAAGTTTAGGATTAATTCCACCAGCAACTCCTGAAAATAAAAGTGTATCACATCCAAATTTTTCAATCATTGTAGAAGCAGTTAAACTTGCAAATACTTTTCCGATTTTTGAATATGCGATAACTATTTCTAAACCATTGTAAGAAACTTCATAAAATTTATTATTTGCATATTCTACAACATTTACATCTTTAAAATGTGCTAAAAGAGGTTCAATCTCTTCTTGCATTGCACCCATTATTGCTAATTTAGTCATTTAATTCTCCAATTACTGCTTCAAGAGTATTCATATCAGAAACATTTATTGTAGGAACTTTTGTAATTTTTTTATTTAGACCTTTTAAAACAGCACCATTTCCAAATTCAATAAATAGATCAACTTTATTTTCATGAGCTGTTATTGATTGTTTATATTTAACAGGATTTACTAATTGTGCAGATAATAATTCAATTGCTTCATCTTTAGTCTTATATTCTCTTGTACTAACATTTGAAACAACTGCTAAAAACTCATCATTTAAAAATTCTTCTAAATATGGTTTTAAATTTTCAACAGCACTTAATAATAATTCACAATGACTAGCAACTGACATATCTAAAACGATAGCTCTTTTAGCCCCTGCTTGTTTAAATGTATCAACAAGTGATTCTAAATCAGCTTTGATTCCAGCAAGTACAAGTTGTCCGTCCATATTATAATTTGCAGGCCAAACTTTTTTTCCAAGTTCTCTTTGTTCAAGACATACTCTTTCAACTGTTTCATCATCAATTCCAACTAAAGCCATCATTCCAGCACCTCCACCTGAACAAGCTGCTGTCATAAATAACCCTCTTTTATGAACCAATTCAATTGCATCTAAATAATCAATAGCACCTGATGCTACTAAAGCAGTGAATTCACCTAATGAATGTCCTAAAACAAACTCAGGAGTAATATCGCATTTTTCTTTAAAAATTGCAAGTGCAATTGAGCTAACAAGTAAAATTGCAGGTTGAGTAAACTCAGTTTTTCCTAAATTTTCATTTTCTTCAAATAGTAGTTTTTCAAAATCTATACCTAATCTTGCACTTGCTTTTGAAATCATCTCTTTTGCAATATCGCTATTTTCAAAAAAATCTTTCCCCATTCCAACAGTTTGACTTCCTTGACCTGGAAAAATAAAAGCAACTTTTTTCATATTTTTTCACCTTAATTATAAATTTTATATTTTTTGATAAATATTATACTCTTTTTTTACTTTCTAAATAAAAAAGCCCAAGAGTAAAACTCTTGGGCTTTTTGTAATAATTATTGTTGTCTTATTAAATCTTTGATTTAATTTAGTATGTGTCGCAACCTGCGATCTAGTGACAACCACAACCACCATGAGATTGTTTAGGTTCTGGCGCTGATGTTCCACAAGAACCAGCAGATCCATGGTCATGGTCGTGACCACCGCCACCTCCACCACAACATCCACCACCCATAGCAGCCATTCCACCAACAACACCAGTTTGAACTTCTTCTTCAGTAGCTTCTCTTAAAGATAAAACTGCAACTGAGAACATTAAAGTTCTTCCAGCCATTGGATGATTGTAATCAATAGTAACTTCTGCATCAGTAAAAGATTTAACTACAACTTGTACAGTTTCACCATTTTCACCAGATCCATATAAAGACATACCTTCTGTTAATTCAATACCAGCAAATTGCTCTTTTGGTAAAACTTGAACAGCTTCATCATTATATTCTCCATAAGCAAGTGCAGGTTCAACTAAAACATCTGCTTCTTCATTTGCTTTCATTTCAATTAATTTTGATTCAAGTCCAGGAATAATTTGATTTTTTCCTGAAATAAATTCTAATGGCGCTTGACCAACATTAGTGTCTAATTGTTCACCAGTTTTTGCGTCTTTTAATGTGTATTCAATACCAATAACTTTTGACATATATCTTCCTTATTTAATATTTATTATAATTTAGTTAAATTTTTTTTTGCTACTTTTGCTTCACTTGAATCTGGGTAAAGATCAACTAAAGTACTATAAAAGTTCTTAGCATTTTCTTTATCTTTTGTATTTTCAAATGAGATAGCACTATGCAATAATAATGTAGGCATATAAGCTGCTTTATCATGAAGAACCGCAGATTTTTTAAAATGACTTATTGCAAGATCATATTTTTTTCTCATATACCACATTTCACCTAAGTAATAATTACTTTCAGCCGGTTTATAATTTACTTCAACAAGTTTTTCATACTTAGCCGTTGCAGCAGCATAGTTTTTTACATCAAAATCTTTTTTTGCATCACTTAAAAGTTTTACTTTATCTTCAGATGTAAGATTTTTTTTAATTTCGTCTGTAACATCAACTGCAGATGATGCTTTACTATCAGTTGTTTTTGTTGGAGTTACTTGGTTAGTCTTTACTCCCATTGCTTTTTTTAAAGCATCAAATTCTTCTCTTGTTATAAATTGTTGCATATTTTTTTCTAATTCAGAAGAAGATACATATTCAGAATTTATTTTATTTACTAAAGAAGACATTTTTGTCATTGCAGTTTTTAAAGTATTAAGACTTTCTCTAATCTCTTTTTCTGATTCTGTATTCATACCTGAGAGTTGATTAGAAATATTTTTTATTTCAGCGGCATCACCATTTTTAGAAGCTAGATCTGAAGATTGGCCCATTTTCTGCGATAACTCATTCATTTTTAAAACTGTTGAGTTTAATCTTGCAGAATCACCTTCATATGTAGATTCTAAGCCCTCTAACCTTCTATTAATAGCTTCAACCAAAGAATTCATGTCACCAACTTTTGAAGATAGTGTATTAATACTTGTTTGATTTTTTAAAATATGCTTTTCCGAAGAATTTAGCCCATAAGGACTATCGCCATTATTTCCACCATCAAAAACCGAAACCTCTTGGGCTCCGGCTATTGAAGAAGATACTACTAATAAAGTTAGAAGATACTTAGTCATAGAATTATTTACTTAAATCGTGTTCAACTCTTCTGTTTTTTGCCCAACAAGCTTTAGTTTTTTCAGTACACACAGGTGAACTTTCTCCTAAAGAAACTAATGCAATGTTAGCATTAACACCGTTAGCAACTAAAGCATCTTTAACAGAGTTAGCTCTTTTTAAACCTAATGCGTAGTTATACTCATCTGTTCCCCACTCATCTGTATTACCAGAAACTTTAACAGTTGTATCTGAAGATAAAGCAGCTAATTTAGATGCATTAGAAACAGCATTTTCTTTGTTTTCACCAGTTAAGTCATATTTATCAAATCCAAAATAAATATTAGCAATAAATACTTTTTGACCATTGATCATGAAGTATGCACCATCAGCAGTTTTTTCTAAAGCAGAAAAGCTACCATCATTAACATTTGTATCTGGAATAGTATTTGCTACTTCTGATTGAGAACCAGCACCATTGTCAACATTCATATCAGCATTTTTTTCACTACAACCTGTAGTAAATAATAAAGCTGCAACTAAAACCGAGTAAAGACCTAATTTTTTCATAATTTTTCCTTGAAATAAAATTTGCTGGAATAATACTAAACTGAACCTTAAATATTGTTTATTTTGTATCTTCCGCAAGAAAATTGATAATTACAATAGTAAATATAATTTTTCAATAGTAACAGTATAATTAAATTTTACTTAAAACAAAGAATAAAAGGCGGTTTATAGGTAGTTAATGAAGATATAATATGCTAAAGAAAGAATATATTAGATGTAATTAAAATTACATCCAATATATTAAAAGTTTTACCAATCTATAGATTGAATTCTACCACTATTAGAAGGGAAAAGGAAAGATTTATTATAATCAAGTCTAATTATACCAACTGAACTGGCTCCACCAAATGATTTAATAAATAGTAAAGTTTGTCCATCATTAGAAAATTTTGGAAACTGATTAATACCACTTGATGTTAATCGTGTTAAATTATCTGTTTTAGTAGAAATTAAATACAAGTTGAAACTTTTTTCACCCATTTCATTACTAGAATCTTTACTACTATAAACAATAGTATTTTTATAAGCTGTTGCAGATGAGTTATTATTACTATGATAAACTAATCTTTCAACTCCTGATGAATTAATACTTTTTGCAAAAATATTTGGATTTCCTAATCTATCTGAAACAAATACAATTCTTGAATCATCTTCAATAAATTGTCCTCCAACATCAATTCCACTAAAATTAGTTACTTGTGTTTTTTTACCACTTCTTGTTTCATATAAATAAATATCTGGTTGATTATTTGGTGATGCTGTAATTAACAATTTTGTTCCATCATCATTAACATCAGAACAAGCTATCATTCCATCTGATTCCATAACAACATCTTTACTTCTTGTATAAATATTTAATTTAACTAAAGTAGGTTTTTTGTAGTTATATGAAGTATAATAAATTGTTTTTTGATCTTTATCCGCCCATTTAGGGAAAATATTTAATCCACCTGAAACAACAGTTTTTTTGTATGTTAAAGTATAATCTCCAATCATAATATCTGCATTTCCAGAGCTTTTATAAACAGAATAAACTATAAATTTATCCATCCAATCAATACTTGGTGCCTTAAAATAAGTATTAATAGATATTACAGCTTTATGTGCTAGAAAAACATATCTTTCTTCTTGAGAAGTCGTATAGTTTTTTTCTAAAATTAAAGCTCTTGCGTTAATATCATATAATTTTGTCATTAAAGTATAATCACCTGATGGCTCTTTCTTCGCTGATATATTTAAATATAAACTAACACCTTGATTTGATAAACTTAGAATATCAGGTAAATCTTCATAAGCAGTTCTACTTGTAGCAGTTGCTAATTCGAAATGTCCTGTAACACCTAAATCATCAATTAAACTTTTTTTAATTTTATTTAATGTTTCAATTTCACTTGCATTACTCGCAACTGAAACTAAAATTTTTGGTATTGAATTTGCTTTTTTTACAATTTCTAAATTTGCATCAACTTCTGCAAAAACTGAACTGAATATTAAAGATATTAACAATAATATTTTATACATAATCTTTATCCTTCTGATTTAAAATCAACATTAATTTTAATTGCTTTATCTTTTGTAGGTTTTGGATAAGCAATATTTTTTTGCTCATCTAAGAATCCTCGTAAAGATGTATCAAATGCTTCATCTCCTGAAGTTTTTACAAATCGATAATCAAATTTACCATTTAAATCTATCATAACTAAAACTACAGCTTTAAGTCCAGAACCAATTGGCATCCAAACTGATAATAGATCACTAACTTGTGAAAAATATTCATCTGTTTCTTCACCCTTTGCTGAGTTTGAACTCTTAGCATTAGTGGTAGTTTTCTCATCATCTAATAACTTATCAATTTTTATATTAGAAGATTTTTTCTCTTTTTCAAATTTTGATTTAAATCGTTTCGGATCTGCTGATTTTTCAACATTATTAACTTCTTCTTTTGCAACTGCTTTTGCTGTTTCTTTTACATTTGCAAATAAAGATTTTAAATCAGGTCTTTTCTCATTTGATACTGAAGCTGTTTTTTCTTGCACTTCTTCTTTTTCAATTTTTTTCTCTGCTTTTTTTTCTACCATTTTTTTATCACTTTTCTCGACAATCATATCTAATTCTAAAACTGTTGAAGTAGGTTTTAAATTAAATGTTTTGGGTACGGGAGCCATTATATAAAAAAGAACAATAAAAAATAAAGTAGCGTAAATTGAAAGTGCAATTATACCTGAAATTATAAATGAAGTTTTATTTTGCATTTATTATCCATCTGTAACTAATGCAACTTTGAAAAAACCAGCTTCTTTAACCGATTTTAAAACAAAAATAATATCATCATATTTTAAATTTTTATCTGCTCTTATATGTATTGGAGTATTTTGATCTTTTCCATTTGCAAATAGTAAAAAACTATCTGGAAAATTAGCAATATCAACTTTATTTTTATTTAATGTAACGATTCTATCTTGAGTGATTATTATATCGATTTTTTGAAAGTCTTGTACTTGTTGAGATTTACTTCCTGATGGAAGATTTATAGGTTCTTCAAACTCTATTACAGGTGCTGTAACCATTAATATAGCTAGTAAAACTAGCATGATATCAACTAAAGGAGTAATATTTAAATCTGGTTTTTGATTAAAATCGTACACTATTATTACCCTTTAGCAATTAAAATTTGCGATTCAGCCTTAAGATAAATATTTAACTCATAAACTTTTCTTGAAATTATTTGGTGGAATGTATAAGCAAATATTGCCACAAATATACCAGCTGCTGTTGCAACTAAAGCTTCTGAAATTGCAGGTGCAATTATTGAAAAAGCCACTTTTGATTGATTTGCAAATTTTGCAAAAGATTCTAAGATACCAACTACCGTTCCAAAAAGACCTATAAAAGGAGATGTTGAAGATATAATTGCTAACCATGAAATACCTTGACTTGCATCTTTAATTAAATTAATTTCACATGCATGTAGTAATTCTTTAGAATTTGAATTATTTGAGCACTTGTTAAGTGCCGACAATGGCGAAAATCTTGCTTCTCTTGATGTTAATGATTCTAATGCTTTTTTCTCATTACTAATAAGTGTTGAAAGAGCGAAGTTTCTATATAAAAATATCCAGAAAGTCATGATTAGATAAATTGACAATAGTGCTAAAACTATATAAGTTATAGCACCACTATTTGCCAAATAATTTAGTAATGTAGTAATCATATGCTATTATGCAAATGAGTTGATTTTTGCTTCAACTGCTGCAACAGAAATATTAGAATCTTTAACAGAATTAACTAATACTTTGGCTGCTTCAATATTTTTAGCAGTTTCAGAATCTTTTCCAGCTGTTAATGCAATAGCACCATCCGCTAAAACGTCAACCGTTTTTTCATCTACTTTCACATATCCCCAGTTAATAGCAACTGCTTCAGTAGAATTTGCTTTTTCAATAACGATAACACCAACGCTTAATGAAGAAACTAATGATGAGTGTCCTGGTAGAACACCGAACTCTCCCTCTTTTCCAGGAAGAGTAACAGTTTTTACGTCATCATTAAATATTTCCCCATTAGGTGTAACGATTGATAATCTAATTGTATCCATGTTATGCCTTATGGTTTTATTGTTACTTTATTTTCTCAGCTTTAGCAAGAACCTCGTCGATTCCACCAACCATATAAAATGCCATTTCAGGAATGTTGTCATATTTACCAGCTAAAATTCCTTGGAATCCTGCAATAGTATCTTTTAATTCAACATATTTACCTGGGCTACCTGTAAATACTTCTGCAACGAAGAATGGTTGTGATAAAAATCTTTCAATTTTTCTTGCTCTTGAAACAACAAGTTTATCAGCTTCTGATAACTCATCCATACCAAGAATAGCAATAATATCTTGTAAATCTTTATATTTTTGTAATACAGATTGAACACCTCTAGCTGTATCATAATGCTCTTGACCAATAATATCCGCATTTAAGATTCTTGAAGATGAATCTAGTGGATCAACTGCTGGGTAAATACCTTTTTCAGCAATTTTTCTATTAAGTACTGTAGTTGCATCTAAGTGAGCAAAAACAGATGCAGGAGCTGGATCTGTTAAGTCATCTGCTGGTACGTAAACCGCTTGAACAGAAGTAATAGAACCTTTAGAAGTAGAAGTAATTCTTTCTTGTAATTTTCCCATTTCTGATGCAAGTGTAGGTTGGTATCCAACTGCTGAAGGAATTCTTCCTAAAAGCGCTGACATTTCAGAACCTGATTGTGCAAATCTAAAAATATTATCAATAAACATTAATACATCAAGACCTTTTTCATCTCTAAAGTATTCAGCCATTGTAAGACCTGTTAATGCAATTCTATTTCTAGCACCCGGTGGTTCACTCATTTGACCATAGCATAAAGCAACTTTATCAAGTACGTTTGAGTCTTTCATTTCGTGGTAAAGGTCATTACCTTCTCTTGTTCTTTCACCAACACCTGCGAATACTGAGTATCCTGAATGTTTGAACGCAACGTTATGGATTAATTCCATGATAATAACTGTTTTACCAACACCAGCACCACCGAATAGTCCAACTTTTCCACCTTTTGAATATGGTGCTAAAAGGTCAACAACTTTGATACCAGTTTCAAACATTTCTGTTTTAGTTGATTGCTCTTCAAATGAAGGAGCAGATCTATGAATAGACCATCTTTCTGTATCAGCAGGAATTGCTTCACCTTCATCAACTGGCTCACCAATAACGTTGAAGATTCTTCCAAGAACTGCATCTCCAACTGGAACTGTAATAGGTCCACCTGTAGCAATACACTCTTGACCTCTAGTTAAACCTTCTGTCATATCCATAGCAATAGTTCTAACTCTACTATCACCAATATGTGCAGCAACTTCTAATACTAATCTATCAGCATTAGCATCAGCTAATACTACATTAATAGCTTCATTAATTTCTGGTAGGTATCCGTCGAACTCAACGTCAACAACCGGACCCATTACCTGAAGAATTTTACCTTTCATGCGGGCAGCTCCTTTATATTATTTTAATGCTTCAACACCACTGATAATCTCTATCAGCTCTGTTGTAATTGCAGCTTGTCTAGCTTTGTTATATTCTACTGTTAAACTATCTACTTTTTCTTTTGCATTTTTAGTTGCAGCTTCCATTGCTTGCATTCTTGCAGAATGCTCAGCAGCTAAAGAGTCAATTAAAGCATAATACATATTGAAATCAATATATTTATCAGTTAATTCATTTAACACTTCATCTTCATCATCTTCAGGTTCAATATTTAGCATTGAATCTGTATCTTTAATTTCAACAGATTCTAAACTAACTGGTAACAATTCTCTAACTCTAATTTCTTGAGTTAGCATGTTTAAGAATCCATTATAAACAACTATTACTTTATCAGTAAGTTCGTTTTTAAAGTCTTCTACAACATTGTTAATAAAATCAGCTGCTCTATCATAATCAGGAGCAGAAGATAGATCAGATACTTTTTGCTCTAAAGCAATCCCTTGGAAAGAGAAGAAATCAACTCCCTTTCTTCCAGCAGCTCTTAATCTAACTTTTGTACCTTTTTCTTCATATTCAGTGATCATTTTACTAACAGTTTTAATTGTCGCCATATTAAAACCACCGCAAAGTCCTTTATCAGCAGTTACAAAAACAATATCAACTGTTTTTGGTGCATTATTTTGTACAAATGCTCTACCAATATTTCCTTCGTCTTGAACTTTGCTAACTCTAGCAGCGATATCAGATAAAACATCATTTATCTTTCTTGCATAACTTCTAGCTTGTTCTGACAATTGTCTAGTACGAGTTAGTTTTGCAGAAGAAACAAGCTTCATAGCTTTAGTTGTTTTCTGAGTATTCTTAACACTACCAATTTTAATTTTTATCTCTTTTAAGTTAGCCATTGACTAATCCTTAGTTTGCACTAAATACAGTTTTGAACTCTTCTAATGCAGCTTTTAATTGCGCTTCTGTATCGTCATCAATTTTTTGTTTTGATTTAATTGCATCTAAGATATTTGAATATTTTTGCTCAAAGAAAGCATGTAATTCAGCTTCAAATCTTACAACATCACCAACTGCGATATCATTTAAATAACCTTTTGTACCAGCATAAATGATAACGATTTGTTTTTCAATAACTAATGGTTTATTTACACCTTGCTTTAATACTTCAACCATTCTTTGACCAAGCTCTAATTCTCTTCTAGTAGCTTCATCTAAGTCTGATGCAAATTGTGCAAACGCTTCAAGTTCTCTATATTGAGCAAGAGATAACTTTAAAGTTCCAGCAACTTGTTTTGTAGCTTTAATTTGTGCAGCTCCACCAACTCTAGATACTGATAAACCAACGTTAATTGCAGGTCTAATTCCTGAGTTAAATAGGTTAGTTTCTAAGAAGATTTGACCATCAGTAATAGAAATAACGTTTGTTGGAATATACGCAGCAACGTCTCCAGCTTGAGTTTCAATGATAGGTAATGCAGTCATAGAACCAGCACCTCTTTCATCACTCATTTTAGCAGCTCTTTCTAATAATCTTGAGTGTAGGTAAAATACGTCTCCTGGGTATGCTTCTCTTCCTGGAGGTCTTCTTAAAATTAATGACATTTCTCTATATGCAACAGCATGCTTAGATAAATCATCATAAATAATTAATGCGTGTTTTCCATTATCTCTAAAGAATTCACCAATAGTAACACCTGTATATGGTGCTAAAAATTGTAGAGCAGCTGAATCAGCAGCAGATGCATTAACAATAATTGAATATTCCATTGCACCAGCTTCTTCTAATGTTCTTACAACAGAAGCAACAGAAGATGATTTTTGACCAATAGCTACATAAATACAAATTACGTTCTCACCTTTTTGGTTAAGAATTGTATCAATTGCAACTGTTGTTTTACCAGTTTGTCTATCACCAATAATAAGCTCTCTTTGACCTCTTCCTATTGGAACAAGTGCATCAATTGCTTTAATACCAGTTTGTAATGGTTCATGAACAGATTTTCTAGCCATGATTCCAGGAGCTTTTTCTTCAACTAATCTTGACTCAGTTGAAACAATTTCACCTTTACCATCAATTGGTTCACCAAGAGCATTAACAACTCTTCCAACCATACCATCACCAACAGGAGTAGATAAAAGTTTACCAAGTCTCTTACAAGAAGAACCTTCTCTTAAACCTTCACCTCTTCCAAGGATAACAACACCAACTGAAGATTCTTCTAAGTTTGAAGCAAGACCTCTCTCACCATTTTCAAACTCAACAATTTCCCCAGCCATAACATTTTTTAGACCGTAAACTTGAGCAATACCATCTGCATAAGAGATAATTTTACCTGTTTCATTTACATCTACATTTAATTCAAAGTTATCAATTCTTTCTTTTATGATAGAACTGATTTCATCAGCTTGAATTTTTGCACCCATTCAATTTCTCCTTTGTAAGTTCTAAACTGCTTTTAAAATATGATCTATTAACTGCGACTTTAATCTCTCTTTTGAAAAAGAAATTTCAACCCCAAGTCCATCAATATCAACTTTAATACCATCATAATCACAAACATTTTGTGATAATGATAATTTAACATCAAATTTTTTACTAAATTGTTCTTCTATTGAAGATACATAATTGCTTGATAATTCTTGATTTGTATAAACTACTCCAACATAACTATTATTCTTTTTTGCAATTAAAGAACTTAATTCTTTTGCAATAAATGGTAATAATCCTAATCTTCTTTTTTCACCAAGTAATTTAATAAAATTACTTAATACATTATCATTTGCTGAATCAACCAAAGAAATAACTAAATTTACTTTTGAAGTAACAACAACTTCAGGAGAAGATATTATTGAATTAAACTTTTCATCAGCAAATGCTGAAGAAATAGTATTTAACTTATTACTGATAGAACTAATAACATCATTATTTCTACCATCAACTAACGCTTTTACATATCTTTTTGCTACTAAATCATTCATATTATGCTACCTTTTTAAGAACAATATTTGCTAACTCATCTTGAGTTAATTTAATATTTTCTGAACTTAATAGCTCTTCAAGAATTTTTGTAACAACTTCTTTTTTAGCTTTTGATGTTTCAACTTTCATCATTTCATCTAAATTTTTATTTAAATTAGTGATATCTGAATCAACAGCAGTTGCAACTTTTTGTTTAACTGAATCAATATCAGCTTTTGCACCTTCAATTATATCAGTAGCAATTTTTTTTGCTTCTTCTAGTTTTTTCTGTGCATCTGAAACTCTATCTTTTGAAGCTTTTAAAGTATCTTGTACTTTATCAAGTTCAGATTGGATAGATAAAGATCTCTCAGCAAAAAATGCTTTTATTTTATCAGCAAGTAAATACCATAAAATTCCAGCAAATATAATAAAGTTAACGGTTCTTTGCACTATGTCAGTTTCTACCGCACCTTCGTTTGCAAATAATGCAAGCGGAGCTAAAGCCAACCCAAGTAATAATATTCTTTTCATTTCCAATTCCCCTTAAATTGAGCTAAGCTTAGCTTTTAAGCTCTCATTAAATTGAGGCATTGAAGACATTAAAGAATCTCTTAACGCTTTAGTCTCGTCTTGTAAGTTTCTAGCAAATTCCGCAGATTTTGCTTCTAAATCAGATTTAGCACTTGCAAGTTTTGCATCAGCACTATCCTTTGCTTCCTTATAAGCTTGTTCTCTAATTGCAGCTGCCTCTTTTTTAGCTTTAGCAATGATATCATTTGCTTCTGCCAAAAAACCATCAACATCAGCACCGTTTGATTTTGCATCTTCTAAATCTCTTTTTATAGAAGCTGTTCTATCATCCATGTGCTTTAACAATGGTTTAAAAAGACAACTGTTTAGTCTAGCAACAACTAAAAGAAAGATGATACCAGAGCTAAGCAATAATACAGGACTTATGTCTAACATTCATTCCTCCATATTTTTTACAGTTTAGTTTAACTAAAACTCAGATATTTTAGCAAAATTAACTATAATTTTATATTAAAAGAAAAAATTAGATTGTATTTTTTTAGATTTTGTTACAATTGTAAATTAAAGTAACTAGATATTTTTTCAATATCTTCTTGAGAGTTAAATTCTATCTTAAAGTAGTTTTTTTCAACTTTTACTTTTAAGTCATTTTCTTGAAGTTTTGACATCAAATTTTTAAGTGGGTTTATATCGTAAGTGCTTGTTATCTTATCTTTTTTAGGTTTGTCACTATTTTTTTCTTTTAATTCTTTAATTAATTTTTCAGTTTCTCTAACTGAAAGTTTTTGTCCAATTACTGAATCACAAACCATTTTTTGTTCATCTGAACTAAGCCCAATCATAACTTTTGCATGACCTGCACTTATTTTGTCTGTTGCTAAAAATTGTTGTACATATGAGCTTAATTGTAACAATCTTAAAGTATTAGTGATAGAAGTTCTACTTTTAAACACCTTTCTTGATAGTTCTTCGTGAGTAATACTATGTTCATTTAGTAACTGTGCGTAACAGTATGCTAATTCAATAACATTTAAGTCATCTCTTTGAATATTTTCAATTAAAGCTAATTCTCTTAACTTTAATTGATCAATATCCATAACAATCGCATTTATTTTTTCTATTTTTGCAAGTTTGTGAGCTCTTAATCTTCTCTCACCTGCAATTAATGTATAAGTATTGTCTTCATTTTCAAAAACCATTACAGGTTGTAGTAATCCGTGTTCCTTTATAGACTCACTT
This sequence comes from Aliarcobacter sp., assembly GCA_017995775.1. Lineage (GTDB taxonomy): Bacteria > Campylobacterota > Campylobacteria > Campylobacterales > Arcobacteraceae > Aliarcobacter. The sequence continues at coordinate 25,627 of JAGOIF010000006.1, read as the reverse complement.
AAATCATTTAATTTTTCTTCATCAAATATTTTTCTTGGTTGATTTGGATTAGCTTTGATTGATGCAACATTTATTTTTACTATACCTGATCTGTTACTTCTTGTTGAATTTTCATATGCTGATTCAACTTCTCCTAATAATTCTCCTAATCCTCTACCTAACGCCATAATATTTCCTATTAATAAAAATTATCCTGCAATTGCTCTTGCTAAGTTTGTGTATGCTTTTGTTCCACTTGAATTTACATCATAAAGCATAATTGGTTTTCCAAAACTTGGACTCTCTGCTAGTTTTACATTTCTTGGTATTACTACATATGAGTCATCATCTATTTTAAATAATTTATTTTCAAAATGTTGTGCTAAATCTGCAAACACTTGTTTTGACAAATTATTTTGTGAACTATACATTGTTGGTAGAAAACCTCTAATTTGTAAACTTTGATTAATCGTTTGCTTTACTAATTTAATAGTATTTAATAACTGCGCTAATCCTTCAAGTGCAAAGAATTCACACTGAATTGGAATTAAAACAGATGTTGAAGCACTTAATGTATTAATCGTAATTGGTCCAAGTGCTGGAGGTGAATCAATAATAATATAATCAAAATCTTTTTTAATTGGATCAATTTTTCTTTTTAAAACCAATTCTCTTTCTTTTGTATTTTTATAAAACTCTTTTTCAATCCCTACAAGTCCTATATTAGAAGGTGCAACTTTTAAATTCTCAATTTCTGAATCTAAAATAATTTCACTTAATTCTTTTGTTCCTAACATAACATGATAGATATTATACTCATATGTATCTCTATGAAATCCCAATGAAGTAGTAGCATTTGCTTGAGGATCAGCATCAATTAATAATACTCTTTTCCCCTCTAATGCAAGTGCTGCACTTAAGTTTACAGCAGTAGTAGTTTTACCCACTCCACCTTTTTGATTAGCTATTGAAATAATTTCTGTCATCTTAAACTAAATACCTTTTTATTATTTACTTGAATTGAACCATCTTCATTTAATATCGCATTTTCGAGAGAAACTTTTTGATTATCTATGGTCGTTTGGAACTTTTTGCTATGTTGGAAGTCTATCTTAAAATCACTAAATATTTGCTTCCATAGAATCTTTTCTTCCAATAGATTAAAATAACTTTTCAATACATTATCAACATCAATTTTTATATCTAATTTGCCGTATATATCGTTTACTGTAATTAAATTTAACCCTATTCCACAATAAATTAAATCTTTTGAAATTGTAGTTATTGTGCCACCTATTTTTTTATCTTCAAGATAAAAATCATTGGGCCACTTTAACCAAAGTTCAGAATCTAGGTCACTTAATATTTTTTTGAGCAAAAAAGAGACATAAATTGAGATGCTTTGTAATGGTAAATCTTTTGGTAAAGAATCATTTTTAATTACAAAAGAAAAAAATAGATTTCCTTTTTTACCACTCCAAGAGTTTCCCCTACTTCCTATGCCATCTGTTTGGTGATCTGTTACTATACATATGGATTCTTTATAAGTGTTTTCTAAGATATACTCTTTTAAATACGTATGTGTTGAATTAACTTCTTTTAATTTAATAATTTTCATTTTTGCATTATACATAATGTAATTAGAAGATTTTATTAAATATAATATTTATAAAAAGGTTAATATGTTAGATCCTGTTTTACCAATTGCAATTTTTTTACTCTTAGGATATGTATTTAAGATTATATATCAGGATAATTCTAAACAACTAATTGAGTTTATAATATATTTTTCTCTTCCTGCCATAGTTTTTTCTAAAATTTATCCATTGATTCTTGATCAAAAAATTCTTGGCTTAATTTTAATGTTTATGTGTTTTATTTTGCTTAATTTATTACTTGCTTATTTTGTAGGTAAAATGATGAGACTCAATAGACTTTTACTAGCAACTTTTATGATTATGGCTACATTTGGAAATACATCATTTATTGGTTTTTCATATATTGATGCTTTTTATGGACAAGATTATATAGTTTATGGATTGATTTACGATTTATTTGGTTCGTTTTTACTTCTTGTATCTGTTGGTATGTTTATTATTACATGGGGAAGTGGTAAGAAAAATAACACCAAATCTATTTTTAAAAGTATTTTTTTATTTCCACCTTCTTTAATGTTTTTTATTACAGTAATTGCGAAGAATTTTGAAGTTCCAAATTTTTTAATTCTTACATCTCAAACTTTAGGAACTACTCTTGTTCCAATTGCTATGATTGCTATTGGTATGAAATTAGAGTTGAAACATATCTTTGTTAAGTTTCATATTGTGACAATGGCTATGGTTTTAAAAATGGTTGTTGTTCCAATTATTGTATTAATAGGATTTAAATTTTTCTATGGGATTGATCAAACTTGGGTAAAAGTTACTATTATTGAAGTTGCAATGCCTCCTATGACAATGGCTACAGTATTAGCTATAAAAGGTGGATTAGATGAGAAAGTTGCTATTAACTCTTTGGTATTAGGAGTGATTTTAAGTCTATTTACAATTACAATGTATACAACTTATTTAGCGTAATTAATTTTACGCTAAATAAAAATAGTTTAAATATTTTAAACTAAAATATTTCCAACTTCAAGCCTTTGACCTCGTACAAAGTCAACTGAACTCATAGCTTTTTTAGATGGAGCTTGTAAAGTTTTTATTTTTAAACTTCCTTTTTTACATCCAATAAGTATAAAATCTTTATTTATTTCTAAGATTTCACCTTCATTATTTTGTGAAAGTTCTTCATTTAATTCTATATCTTTTAATTTTAATTCGGAACTTAAAAAAACACCTGGCCAATATGAATATGCTTTATATTTCAAAAATAGTTTTTTAGCATCACAAAAATCAACTAATCCATCATCTTTTTTAATTTTTTTACAAAAAGTAACTAAAGATTCATTTTGTTTTATTGCATTTATATTTTCAAAGTTATCTAAAGTAGTAATAGTTAATTGTGCAGCAATATGTGATAATTTCTCAAAAGCTTCACTAACTTCCATAGTTCTTGTGATTTTTAAATATTGAAAACCTAGAATATCTCCACTATCAAGTCCCTCTTCCATTAACATAGAAGTTACTCCTGTAAAAGAATCATCATTTAATAATGACTCTTGAATAGGACTAGCACCTCTATAGTTTGGAAGCAATGATGCGTGAAGATTTATACAAGGAGCAATATCAAGTATATCTTTTGGCAGTATTTGCCCATAAGCAGCAACTAGTATAAAATCAGGTTTTAAATTTTGGATTTCTTCTTTTGCTTCTTGATTATTTTTAAGCTTTAAAGGTTGAAAAATAGGTAGTTCTATATTTTCATCAATACAGTATTGTTTAATATGAGGAGGTGTTAGAATTTGTTTTCTTCCAACTGGTTTATCAGGTTGAGTAAATAGTCCTACTATTTCATACTTACTTTTTAGCAACTCAATAAAAATAGTTGTTGCATAATCAGGTGTTCCCATAAATAGAATTTTTTTACTCAATATATTTCCTTTTTATTTTTTAACTTTAAAAAGAGTTCCTGTTTTATGATTTCCATCAACTAGAAAATCATATGCATTTGTTAAATCAAATCCTGAAGTTAAATACATTGGAATATTATTTTTCATTAAAAAATCTGCTGCTTTTAATTTTGTTACAATTCCACCCGTTGCAAATTCTGAATTTGCAGAATGTTTCATCTCAAGTTCATTTTCACTTATTTCATGAACAAACTTTTGTAAAACTGCATCATCAAATTCTCTTGGGTTTTTATTATAATATCCATCAATATCTGATAAAATTGCCAACATATCAGCATTAAAATAATATGCAACGTGGGCTGCTAATTGATCATTATCACCAAATAATAGTTCATAATTTGCAATTACATCATTTTCATTTATAATTGGAAGAATATTATTCTTTAATAAAATTTCCATAACATTTTGTGCATTTCTTGTTCTTTTTCTTGAATCAAAATCATCTGCTATAAATAACATTTGAGCACAAGTAATATCATGTTCTTTGAATCTTTTTTTATAGTGTTTTAATAATAATGGTTGACCAATAGCTGCTAATGCTTGTTTATTTGCAATGATTTTTTTATCTAATTTTAAAGTAGTATATCCAGCACCCACAGCTCCTGAAGATACTAATATTACTTCTAATTTTTTTTCATTTTTTAACTTTGCAATTAATTTAACTAAATTATTCATTCTCTCTAAAGCTAATTGCCCATCTTGAGTTAGAACAGCTGTTCCTACTTTTATAACTAATCTTTTCATTTATCCTGTTCCAATAGATTATATAATGCAAAACCAATTGATCTAATATTAAATTTAGTTAAAGATGAAATTGGTAATACAAAATATGGTTTAGTATTATCAAATCTTGAATAAATTAAATCTTGAACATAATATGGGTAATCACTTTCAAATTTAAATTCATTTGAAGAACTAGCTTCTAAGCCAATCTCTTTAATGAAATTACTAATATCAGCTTCTAGATCTTCTCCCATGTATCCATCAATTTTACTTAATGCTATTGCATAATTTCTTTTTGATAACTCACTTGAAAATTTACCAACTTCAGCTTTTAAAACATTGTATTGATCAATCATTGTTCTGTGATTTGCAACATCAATTACAAATAAAAGAGTTTTTGTTCTTTCAATATGTCTTAAAAATTCTAATCCTAGTCCTCGTCCTTCACTAGCACCATCAATGATTCCAGGAATATCAGCCATAACGAAAGAGTTATAATCTCCAACTGTTACAACTCCAAGTTTTGGTGTTAATGTTGTAAATTCATAATTTGCAATCTCTGGAGTTGCATTTGATGTTACAGAAATCAAAGTTGATTTTCCAACATTTGGATAACCAACAAGTCCAACATCTGCAATTAATTTAAGCTCAAGTCTTATTTTTCTAACCTGTCCTGGAAGTCCTGGTTGAAAATATGTTGGTCTTTGATTTCTAGAGTTTTTAAAGTGAGTATTACCTAATCCACCTTTTCCACCTTCTAAAAATAGAATCTTTTCTCCAAGTTCTAATAAATCGAAGATTACCTCATTTGTTTCATCATCAATAATCTGAGTACCTGGAGGCACCACTAAAACTAATGATTCTCCTGATTTACCAGTCATTCTTCCACCAAGCCCTTGAGCACCATTATCAGCTTTAAAAACTTTTCTACCCTTGTAATTTGACAATGTATCAGTGTTATTATCTACTAAGAAGTAAACATCTCCACCTTTTCCACCATCTCCACCGTCAGGTCCACCCTTAACAACAAATTTTTCTCGTCTAAATGCTGCACATCCCTGTCCACCTTTTCCAGATGTAACTGAAAATCTAGCGCTATCTATAAACATAATAAATCCCTTTTAATAATTAATTAAAAACTAAAAGCAAAATATTGATTTTTTACTGTTAACTTTTAATTAGCTACTTAATTTTAAATAAAAAAAGGGTGTAGGCAAAAGCCATACACCCTTTCAAAGAAACAAACTTTATCCAGAATTACGAAGCGTAAACTGAAACTTTTTTTCTTTTTTTATCTTTAATTTCAAATTTAACAACACCGTCAATTAAAGAATAAATTGTATGATCTTTACCAATACCAACATTTTGACCTAAATGAACTTTTGTTCCTCTTTGTCTAATAATGATGTTTCCAGCTCTTACAACTTCACCACCATATTTCTTAACACCAAGTCTTCTACCAGCTGAGTCTCTATTATTCTGTGTACTACCTTGACCTTTTTTGTGAGCCATAGTTCTTCTCCTTAACTTTTGTTATGCTTATGCAGCGATTTTAATAATTCTAATTTTAGTGAAGCTTTTTCTAAAACCTCTTTTTAACTTAGAATCTTTTCTTCTTCTTTTTTTGTAAATAATCACTTTTTTAGCTCTATTTACACCTGTACCGTCTAATACTACAACTGCTTCTACTTTTGCGTTTGCAACTGCATCACCAATTTTTAATTCACCATCGTTTATTGCTAAAACATCAGTAATTTCTAAAGTTTCTTTTGCAGTTTTACCAGTATAATCAACATCTAAGATATCACCCTCAGAAACTTTATACTGTTTTCCACCACACTTGATAATTGCGTACATTTTTCTTCCTCTAATTCAATTCAATATGCCAAGTTGATATATTCACATATAACTCTATTTTTCGAACCGGAATAGTATCTTATTTTAGTTTAAACTTTCTTTAAGCCTTAGCTTTTTAACGATAATCGTTTGCTAAAGCAATTGCATCGATCATAATCATTGCATTTTTAGGCAATCCCTTAACAGAAATTGTACTTCTTGCTGGCTTGTGATCTACGAAAGCTTCTGCAAATAAAACGTTTACTACTCCAAAATCTTCAATATTTTCTAAATAAACATTAACTTTTACTACTTTATCTATTCCACTTTCTGCATCTTCAAGTAAAGTTCTTAAATTTGATAAAACTTGTCTTGTTTGCACTTTAATATCTCGTTCAACCATTGTTCCATCTAATGTTACTGGAACTTGTGCTGATGTATAAATCATTCCGTTTACTTTTACAGCAGGAGAGTAAGGTCCTATTGCTTGAGGTAAATTGTCACTTGCAATAAATTTCATTCTTTGTCCTTAGGTTTATAATAACTTGGGAATTCTACAAAAAATTAACTGCTATTCAAATAAATTAATAAAATTAATTACAAATTATAACTAACAAGCTTTCCATTCTTTAATTGATTGATATTATCTTTAATTTTTCTTATTAGATTTGCTTTTTGTTTAAAGTCCAAATCCTTATCATATGAGATGGCTGTTAGTTTATTCGCATAGAATTTATACAATAATGTTAATAATTCCTGATTTAATCTTTCATCATCGTAATTTTCTAATTTTTCATTTAAAACAATAGAATTTAATGAAATATCACTTATATCATTAAGTAATAACTCAAACTCTCTTTTATGGGTTTCAAACATGGTAGAATCAATGATATCTAAAACAGAATCTAATCTTTTTGGTTTTTCTAAAATTGATTTTATAATACATAATTCTGCAATATCTATTTTCGATAGATTTGGTGTAAAGATTCTTTGTTTATTTGAGCTAATTTGTATTAGATTTTCTCTTATATTTAATTTTTGTGCTAAATATCTTTTATACTCATCTTGATAAATTAATCCTAATGTTTTTAAATAATCATTCGCTTCAATTAAAGCTTTTTGTTTCTGATTTGCATCATTTATATCATATTTTGAAATTATATAATCAATTGCAAATGGGGTAAAAGATAAAGGAGCTGAAAATATTTCATTTAATTCTTGAATTTTCCCTGTGTGTACCATATCAGCTGGATCCATATTATCTTTAAAAATAATAACTCCACCTTCAAATTCACTTTGACTTAACATTACTGATGCTTTAAAAGCAGCGGCAAGCCCTGCTTTATCACCATCATAAGCTAGTAATACTTTTGGCTCTCCACGTCTTAGAAGAGGCAAGTGTTCTGCTGTAAGCGCCGTTCCTAAGGTTGCAACGGCTGTATTAAAACCTGCTTGATGAAGCATAATTACATCAAGATATCCTTCACATACAATTATTTGATTTTTTTTGTAAATATGCTCTTTTGCTAGATGATATCCATATAAAAGTTTTGATTTATTAAAAAGTTTTGTTTGAGGAGAGTTTACATATTTTGCACTATGCCCTGTTATTGTTCTTCCACCAAAACCTACTAATTTTGCACTTATTGAATATATAGGAAAGGTAATTCTTTCTATAAATCTTGAATATAGACCATTTGTTCCTGTATCTATTATTCCTAAATCTATTGCATCTGTTAAATTATAATGATTTGATTTTAAAAAATTTATAGTGTCAGCTGAAATTGGAGCATATCCTATTTCAAATTTTTCGATTGAAAATTCAGAAATACCTCTTTTTTTTATATATTCTTTAACTGTGTCATTATTTACAAAAAGTTTTTGATAAAATTTATTAACCTCTTCTATTACTTTTGTATCTTGTTTTTTTTCTGTTGTGTTTTCATAATCTAAATTAAAGTTGTACATAGAAGCTAATTTTTCTAATGTTTCTGGATATGAAAGTTTTTCATACTCCATAACAAACTTTATAGAATCTCCTCCAACACCACATCCAAAACAATGATATATCTGTTTAGCTGGGCTTACAACAAAAGAAGGAGTAGTTTCACCATGGAAAGGACAACATGCTTTAAAGTTTGCACCGGTTTTTTTTAGCTCTAAAAATTGAGAAATTACATCAACAACATCAAGATGATTTTTTAAATTTTCTATTGATTCTTTTTTTATCATAAAAGGATTATACCTTTTATTTTTTTATATGAAGTTTTATGTTAATATGGAGATATTATGTCTTATGAATGGAAGGTTTTACTTGGATAATATTGCTTTAGAATATAGAGATCCACTTTTTGGAATAATATTAATTGTCGCTCTTGTTTTTGTAATATCGCTTTTTACATACTATTACAGTATTTATAAAGAGAGAAATGCAAGAAAAGACTATCGAAAATTATCTTTAAGATTTGAACTGGGAAAACTAAAAGAAGAAGATTACGTTCACTTATATAAAACTTATAATCTTCCTTTTGACTCTATTTTACTTCTAGCTTCATCTTTTTTACATAAAGGTGATTACAATAAAGCAATTTCTGTTTATCTAACACTTCTTGAACATGTAAATGACCGTGTAAAAAAAGAAGAACTTCTTGAACTTCTTGGAACTACATATTTTAAAGGTGGTTTTTTACAAAGATCAAAAGAAGTTTTTTTAAGAATTCTAAAATTTTCTGCTAGAAACAAAAATGCACTTTTATACTTATTATTAATAAACGAAAAATTAAAAGATTTCAAAAAAGCAAAAGAGATTACCTTTTCTTTAGAAGAACTAAATAAAGATATGAGCACAGATAAAGTATATCTTGATTCATTAATTATATTAAATGATTCTGTAATTTCCTATGAAAAAAGAACTGAGCTTTTGTATGAGATTTTTAAAGAAAATAAAATAATAGAAAGAATTTTTGCAACATTTTTAATACAATTTAATAAAGCATTTTTTTGGGAACATATAAATGAATTTAATTGTTCAAAATTTATGGATTTAATGTGGTATTTAAATTTTGATGATATCGATTTTGATAAAATTACCGAAAATGATTTTTTAATAGAACTTTACAATGCAAAAGGTTATTTAAATACTTTAAAGCATAGTAAAGATTTTGATTTAGATATTTTAATTTTTATTAATCAACATGAACATAATATAAAAGCATCTTTAAACTTTGAATTTATTTGTACATCGTGCAAGCATTCATTTCCAATGTTTGACACAAGATGTCCACATTGTCATAGTATTTTGACTTTTAATGTGAAACATAATTTAACTAAAGCGATGTTTGATTCACATCAATCATTACAATAACAAAAGATGTGATATACTTGCATAAAAATTTATTAAAAGGAAGAAAATGAGCGATTATTCAATGCTAGAAAAGTGTTTGGGTTATCAGTTTAAAAACAAAGATCTGATAATCGAAGCACTTACTCACAAAAGTTATAAGAAGCCTTACAACAATGAAAGACTTGAGTTTCTAGGAGATGCAGTTTTAAACCTGATTGTAGGAGAATTTTTATATACAAAATTTAATCATTCAAATGAAGGTGAATTATCAAAAATAAGAGCATCTTTAGTAAATGAAACAGGATTCACAAGACTTGCAAATGAGATAAAACTAGGTAATTATATTTTTATTTCAACAGCTGAAGAAAGAAATAAAGGAAGAACAAAAGCTTCAATTCTTTCAGATGCATTTGAAGCAATTATGGGAGCTATTTATTTAGAATCAGGTCTTGAAGTTTTAAAACCTATAATCTTAGATTTATTAGAGAAATCATATGAAACAATAAACTTAGATGTATTATTTAGTGATTATAAAACAGCCCTACAAGAAATAACTCAAGCACAATTTGCATCAATTCCTGAATATAAGATAGAAGGTTCATATGGACCTGATCATAAAAAAGAGTTTGAAGTATCAATTTGGATTGATGGAGTAAATTATGGAAGTGCTAGTGGAAAAAGTAAAAAACTAGCTCAACAAGCAGTTGCAAAAATAGCCATAGAAAAATTAAAAGTAGAGTAATTATATGAATACATTTGGACATAGATTTAGATTTACAACATTTGGTGAATCACATGGAAAAGCACTTGGTTGTATAGTAGATGGAGTACCAGCTGGTATTAAAATAGATGAAGAGTTTATTCAAAATGAAATGAATAGAAGAAAACCAGGGCAAAATAAATTTGCAACAGCAAGAAAAGAAGGAGATGTTGTAGAAATTCTTTCAGGAGTTTTTGAAGGAATTACAACAGGAACATCAATCTCGATGATTATTTTTAATGAAAATCAAAAAAGTAGCGATTATTCTAATGTAAAAGATTTATTTAGACCAGGTCATGCTGATTTTACATATTTTCATAAATATGGAACAAGAGATTATAGAGGTGGAGGAAGAAGTTCTGCCAGAGAAACAGCGGCAAGAGTTGCAGCTGGAGCTATTGCTAAACTAATGCTTAAAGAACTTGATATAAATATCCAAAGTGGTATTTGTGAAATTGATGGAATAAAAGCAGAAAATTATGATTTTTCAAAAGTTTCCCAATCTGAAATATTTGCACTTGATTCAAATATGGAAGAAGCACAAAAAGATGCTATTTTAGAAGCAAAGAACTCGCATAATAGTGTTGGAGGAGTTGCTTTAATAAATGTATCCAATGTTCCAGTAGGTCTTGGTGAGCCTCTTTACTTTAAACTTGATTCTCAAATTGCAAACGCAATGATGGGAATAAATGCCGTTAAAGCTGTAGAAATTGGAGATGGAATGTTATCTTCAAAAGTAAAAGGTTATGATAATAATGACCAAATAAGAGCAAATGGATTTAAAACAAACCATAGTGGCGGAATGTTAGGTGGTATTTCAAATGGTGATAATATAAATGTAAAAGTTTATTTTAAATCAACACCATCTATCTTTATAGAGCAAGAAACTGTTGATATTTATAACAACGAAGTTGATTGTAAACTAAAAGGAAGACATGATCCTTGTGTTGCTGTAAGAGGAAGTGTTGTTGCTGAATCAATGATGGCTTTAGTTCTTGCTGATATGGTACTACTTAATATGTCTTCAAAAATACAAAATGTTAAAAAAGTTTATAATAAATAAATCTTTAGCTTTTTTCTTCATATCTTTAAATTTACTAGCAGATGAGAATGCTAGTAAGTTACTTAATGCTTATCCTGATTTTTTAAAAAGTTATTCAGACAATAATATTATTTGGAATGATGAAGAAAAAATGATATATGATGATAAAAAAGAAGAAAAAAGTTTTAAAGATAAATTAAATAATGCCTCATTAAAAGATCAATTAAGTATAAAATATCTAAAAATAAATGAAGATAAAAATCATATTCCACTAGAAAATGAAGATGCAGGAAGAATAAGATATGAACCTTTTTTTAAGAAAATGTATGGAGAAAACAGAAATAAAGTAAAGGATAATCTCGTAAAAATTGTTTGGCTTCCTAAAAGTTCAAATAAAAATTTATGGGTTAGCAAAATAAATAATATAGATAAAAAATTAATTGCAATTTCCGATGAAATAGAAAACCTTCCAAGTGAAATAAAAGCATTTGCACTTCATCCAAGTGGTGTTTTTAACTATAGAAAAATTAGCAATACAAATAGATTAAGCGTTCATAGTTTCGGTATAGCAATTGATTTAAATGTAAAAGATTCCCATTACTGGATTTGGGATAAAGCAAAGGGTAATATGAAATATAAAAATAAAATTCCTTTTGAAATCGTAGAAATATTTGAAAGGCATGGATTTATTTGGGGAGGAAGATGGTATCACTATGACACCATGCATTTTGAATACAGACCTGAGCTTTTAGCTAATTAAAGACTATTTTAATCTTATTTGTATATAATACCATTCTTAAGCAACTCTTTGGTCAAGGGTTGCTTTTTTTATGACTTTAGTTTAGCACTTTTTATATTGGCAAACACCATTTACTGACTTAATCTTAATGCAGTAAAAATTTGCTATAATCCCAAAAATAATTTTATATAATAAAAAAGGAAATTTTACATGTTGAAAATAGTTTCAATTATTACGGCAGGAATTCTTATTGCTGGATGTTCTTCAAAAGAGATTCCAACAGGACCTAGATACACTGTAGATACAATTAAAAAAAGTGATGGTTATATAATTAAACCTCTTCAATATACATCTGCAAAGTTAATGTCAGGTGTTAAAAGCTTAAATACTGAGGTAACTCCAATTATCTTAGGAACTGATAATTGCAGAATTTTAGGAGAAGCAAAAACAAATGATAAATATATCGCTAGTTTAAAAATTTCTAAGATAAATTGTACAATTGATGGTGAAGAATATGAGTCAAGAGATATAAAAGCTTGGGTTATGAAAGATAATTATGTTGGTATAGATTTATCTAAAAAAGAAGTAGAAAAAAGAGATGATCAAAAAGCAAATGAATCAGACTACAAACAAAGCTTATATGGATTAAATCCTGGACAAGAAGTGAAAATATTTATTGAAGAGGGAACTCTAAACAAACTTTAGAAATAAACCTTTTATTTCTAAAGTTAAGGCGTACATAAAAGTTTATGTACGTCCTTACTTCATAACTGTATGAAGAGCTATTTTTGCATTTGGCCATCTATTATTTGCATTTAGCATAACCATTAAAACATCTTTATTTTCTTTCTTTGCTCTTGCTATTAAACAAGCACCTGCTTGATTTGTATAGCCAGTTTTAACACCTACTATATAAGGCTCATTTGCTAATAATTTATTACTTGAATGAACTACATATCTTGATTTTGTATTTATTGCACTAAATGCATACTTTTCAATTTTTACAATAGAATTAAATGTTTTATTTTTTATTGCATACTCTGTAAGTTTTAATAAATCATTAGCCGTTGTTGAATGATTTCCAATATCAAATCCACAAGGATTTGTAAAATTTGTATTCATCATTCCTAATTTCTTTGCTTTATAATTCATCATACTAACAAATTTTTGTTTGTTTCCATTCCCAAGATAAATTGCAATTGCATTAGCTGCATCATTTGCTGATTTTATCATTGCTGCATGAACTAAATCTTTTAAATAAAATTTTTCACCCACTTTAAAATTTGCAATTGTTGGTTCAACTTTTTTCATTTCAGCTGTAATTGTAACAACACTATTCATTTTACCACTCTCAATAGCAAGCATAGACGTCATTATTTTAGTTAAACTAGCTGGTCTTAGTATTTGATTTTCGTCTTTAGAAAATATTAATTTCTTTTTAGTTAAATCTTTAACTATTATTGAACCAAAATCTTTTTCCATCTTCTTAAAAACCTTTGAATCATCAGTAAGGGCAAAAGAAGGTAAAATAAAAAACAAAATCACAAGTAAAATCTTCATATTATCACCATTCAAAAATTATTTATACTATAAAGGTTCCTAAGAAATTTATAATGCATTCTATATTATACAATATTGTTAAAAATTTTAATCTTAAAATTTTATTATTTTAATTCACTCTTCAATTCTTCAAGCCTTGCAATCCTATCCTCAGTTGTAGGATGAGTCCTAAATAGGCTTCCCAAAGTTGATTTTAATCCTGAAAATGGGTTTATTATAAACATATGCGCCGTTTGTTCTGTGGCATTATGTATTTGATGTCCACTTCTTGCATAATTTTCAAGTTTCTTTAAAGCACTTTGAAGACCTGCTGGATTTCCAGTCATTCTAGCAGCGCCTTCATCAGCCATATACTCTCTACTTCTACTTACTGTCATTTGTATAATTGAAGCAGCTAGAGGAAGTAATATAGCCATTAAAATCATAACAATGGGATTAGCTCCTTGTCTGTTATTATTGTTTCCGCCAAACATAGCACCAAATTGCATCATATTTGCAATCATTGCAATAGCACCTGCAAATACAGCTGCTATTGTTCCAATTAATATATCATAGTGTTTTATATGTGATAATTCATGTGCTATTACACCTTCTAGCTCTTTTTCATTTAACATCTCATATAATCCCATTGTAACAGCAACAGCAGCGTGTTCATGATTTCTTCCCGTCGCAAATGCATTTGGAGTATGATCGGGAATTAAATATACCTTTGGCATAGGAAGCCCTGCTTTTTTAGTCAAGTTTTGTGTTATTTTATAAACAGGATGTCTTGTATCTTCTAGTAAAGTTGCATCATAATGTTTTAATACTTGTTGGTCCGAAAAATAATATGCATAAAAGTTCATTCCACCAGCTAATAAAAAAGCTATTAACATTCCAGAACTTCCTCCAAAAGAATAACCCATAAAGACAAAGACAACTGTTAAAAATGTTAGTAAAAATACTGTTTTTATCTGTTCCATAAAATTCTCCTATTTTTTTTAATATTATCAAAGAAAAGTTAATAAACATTAAACTATTATTTTTCTATTATACAGAGATGTTCATATAAATTTAATATAACAAAAAGCCAAATTAACCTAAAATAAAATTATTATTTTCAAAAATTAAGAGTTATCATGAAAAAACTTTATATTGTAAGACATACACAAAAAACAGAAGAATTAATTCAACAAGATGACTATGATAAAGAACTAAGTCAAGAAGGAATTAATACAGCAAAATCAATAGCAGAGAATTTTGCAAAAAAAAATCTACCGATTGATTTAATAGTTGCAAGCCCTGCTAAAAGAACTAAAATGACAGCAGAAATATTTGCTAATGCATTAAATTATAATAAATCAATTATGTTTAATGAAGTTTTATATTTAGCTTTTGTAAATGAGTTATTTGAAACAATAACTTATACCTTTGATACTGTTGATTCAATGGTCTTAGTTGGTCATAATCCATCTTTAACATCTCTTGCTTTAATCCTAGTTGGATTTAAAGAGAAGTTTGAAATGGGTGCTATTATGGAAATAAATTTTGATTGTGATTCTTGGATTGATATTTCAAAAGAGAATGCTAGATTAATTTCTTATGAGCTTGCAGATAAATAATAAAATCTTTTTAGATTTTATTATTTAGTTTTATTAGTCTAAGTTTTTATTTAAAAGAACTAAAGAGGCTAATGAAGTTAATTCTTTAATACTCTCACTTGTAATTTTTGGATCATCCCCAAGAACAAGTGAGAAGATATCTGTAAAGTTTTGTCTTGCCCAAACCCTTAACTCATCTCCCGTCATAAAATGATTAGTTGAAAGAGTTTTACCTTTTTTATTAGTAATTATAACTCTAGCTGAATCTGAGTTTTCAAAATTACCTTTTATTCCGTCATTATTTGATATCTCATATGAAACATTTGCTTCATATAATTTTCCTTTTACAAGTTTTCCATTATCAACAATTTTTCTTGGGAAGCCAGTTGCTTTAAAAAAACCATCCCATTGATCAGCTAATAAACTTGTTGAAACAAAACTTATCATTACTAGAAAAAATAAAAACTTTTTCTTCATTTCTTATTACCTTTTATAATCATATTATTTACCTAAACAAAATTCGCCAAACATAACATCTAGCATTTCATCATTTTCATAAGGTCTTGTAATTGCTGAGATGCTTTCAAGTGCTTCATTTATAAAATGTGCAAAGAATTCTAACTCACCTCTATTTAAAGGATCCTGTGATGATATTATATTTTGAAGAGTTGTTTCTACGGAATTTATTTGTCGTTTTGAAATTAATGTCATTTCATCACTATGTGTATTTGAATCTAAAATAGTCTCCACTTTTTTAATCAAAAGATTTATATTCTCTTTAGTTGAAAGTTCTATAAAATCTTTAATACTAGATTTATCAAATTCATTTTGTAAATCTGATTTATTTAATACTTTTATGATTTCTTTATGTGAATTTTCTTCTATTAATTGTAATATTTTTTTATCTTCATCATCACAAACTTTACTATTATCAAAAAGTGCGATTACAATATCAGCTTCTTCTATAGCTTGAATAGATTTTTCAATTCCTATTTTTTCTATAACATCACTTGCATTTCTAATTCCTGCTGTATCCACTATTTTTATAATATGAGTTCCTATTTTCACAGACTCTTCAATAGTATCTCTTGTAGTTCCAGCTATATCACTTATAATTGCTCTATCATAGTTTAGAAGTTTATTTAAAAGTGAAGATTTTCCAACATTTGGTTTTCCAATAATTGCTACTTTAAAACCTTCTATCATTCCTTCACGTCTACGACTAGCTTCTAATGTATTTGTAAGTTTTACAATGATTTTTTGCATCTTATTTTGAATCTGCTCAAAAATATCACTTGGTAAATCTTCTTCTGCATAATCAATTGTAACTTCAGTGTATGCAAGCATAAAAAGTAAGTCTTCTCTAATATCATTTACAAAATTTGTAAGCTCACCTTTTAGCTGTCTTGCTAATAGTCTTACAGCATCTTCACTTCTTGCTTCTATGATTTTTGATATGGCTTCTGCTTTTGATAAGTCAATTTTATTATTAAAAAATGCTCTTTTAGAAAACTCACCAGGATTAGCAAGTCTTGCTCCATATTTTAAAACTTCATCAACAATCATGTTTCCAATAGCCACACCACCGTGACATTGAAACTCAACGATATCTTCACCTGTAAAAGAAAAAGGAGCTTTGAAATATAAAACTAAAGCTTCGTCAATAATCTCATTATTTATATCATGTAAGTAAGAAAGTGTCGCTAATCGTGGTTGAAAAGTTGTTTTTTTAGATATTTTTTTAGCAATCTCAAGAGCATTTGCTCCTGAAACTCTAACTATTGAAATAGAACCAATTCCATTGGCCGTTGCAATTGCAACAATTGTAGCATTATCAAACAAGACTATATTTCCCTTGCTCTGTACTCATTTACTAGTACGTATTTATCCCCTCTAACATTTGTTTTAACTGCAACATATTTATCCGGGAACTCTTCTCTTAATTTTTTAAGTGCAATATGAACTAAAATACCATCAAGTGGTTTAGTTTTAAATGTACCTTTTTCTTTGATTATTTCAATTATAGGTTCAAGATAAGCATAAATTGACTCTTCTTGATTCTTCAAAAATTGTGCAACTTCAAGTCTTAACATTAAACCATATTTTTCATTAATCCAGTTAAATAAGATATATGATAAAGCTTTATATCTATATCCTTCTTTACCAATTAGTAAAGCAGAATCTTCACCTAAAAATTCAACATATAAAGTTTCTTCATCATAAAATTCAACATTTATTTGATCAATTTTATAACAGCTATCATCAAATAAATATGAAATTCCAGCTTTAACTTCTTCTAAAATTTTTTCTTTATCTTTTTTTATAACGATTTTTGAGATTTCACTTTGTGAATTTTCTTCATTATAAAAATTATCAAAAATTTTATCTTTTGATTCAGTTTTTGGAACTTTTGATAAAACTTCTTTTTTCTCTTCTTTTTCAAAAGATTTTTTTTCTTCTGTTCTATTTGAATGTTCAATTCTGTCTGAGATTTCTTCTATTTTTACATCTTTATTTCTGTAACTTTTATTTTCTTGAAGATCTCTTTTGCAATTATCTTTGAAACACACTTCGATAATAGCATTCTTCTTTCCAAAACCAAGAAATCCTTTACTTGGTTGTTGGATTACTTCTATTTCTAATTCAGTAATTGAGCATTTGAATTCAGCAGTTGCTAATTCATATGCTTTTTCTAAACCATTTGCTTCAAACTTTTTCATTTTAAGTCCCTATTTTTTTTCAGCTCTTTTTTTCTCAAATACTTGATTTATAAAATATTGTTGACCTATTGTGAACAAGTTATTAATGAACCAGTAAAGAGTAAGACCCGCTGGGAACCATAAGAAGAAGAATGTGAAAATAACAGGTAAGAACTGGAATATTTTCTTTTGCATCTCATCTTGCATTGTATTTGGTGTAATTTTTTGTTGTAAAAACATTGTTACACCCATTAAAACAGGTAAAACAAAATATGGATCCATTTCTGCTAAGTCATGTACCCAGAACATCCAAGGAGCACCTTTTAATTCAATTGCATTTAATAAAACTCTATAGATTGCGAAGAATACAGGAATTTGTAAAATTAATGGTAAACATCCACCCATTGGGTTAGCACCATGTTTTTTATAAAGTTCCATCATATGCATAGATTGTTTTTGCTTATCGTCTTTATATTTAGCTTGAATCTCTTTCATTTTAGGAGCTAAATCTTTTAGTTTTTGCATAGATACCATACCTTTGTATGATAAAGGATATAAAACTAATTTAATTAAGATCGTTAAAATAACAATTGTCCAACCCCAGTTTCCAACGTAACCTTGAATAAATTGTAATAATAAGAACATTGGTTTTGCAATAAATGTAAACCAACCATAATCAATAACATCAATTAATTCAGGATTTAAAGCTTCTAAATCTCTATGATTTTTTGGTCCCATAAATCCAGAAAAAGTAATATTACTTCCTCCATGAATAAACGCTTGTGGATTAGATTGTTCATCAGGCATTACAGTAACACTTAACGATTTTTCAAAATTATAAATTAAACTTGTATAATATCTATCAAAGTTAGATACAAATTTAGTTCCAACAAAATTTTCATTTTTACTTGAATCACCATCTTCAATAGTTTTTAAAGTACTATCATTTAATTTTGTAATAAAACCATGAACAGCATACATATCAGCTAAAACATTTGGTCTAAATCCATTTGTAATAAAGAATTGTTTATCATTTGTAGTATTTACTGTTAAATCATAATGTCCATCTGGATAAAAAGTAAACTTTTTAGTTAAAACTGTATCACTTAAAGTTTGAGTAAGTGTTAATTCTTGAGTTGAAGTTGTTGCATCAACATTTGATAAACTAGCAATTGCTGAAACTTTAAATGCTTCTGCATTTAAATTTACATCTGCAAATCTAACTTCTAATGGTCTTAATTGGTTTGCTTCAAATAATTTAATTTGTGCAGCATTTTCATCTTTGTATTTTTCTTCTAATAAAGTAACTTGTGCAACTCTACCTAAAGTATCAATTTCTATGATGTTTTTAGCCGTTTTAATAACAGAAACTATTTGAGAACTAGCAATTGTTTTTGCAGACAATGCATTTACTGATTTTGACATATCAATAGGATTACCATTTACATCAGTCGAAACCATTTGAGGTGTTGACGTATTTACTTCAGGTGCACTATTTTCTTTTTGTACTTGTTCTTGCTTTGCAAGAGCTGCTTTAGCTTCTTGTTGTGGTTTTAATACTAAAAACTCATAAGCTATGAAAAATACAAAAACTATTAATGTCATAATTAACATTCGTTTTTGCATACCGTTATTTTGATTCATGTTGTTCATTCTTCTGTTTCCACTCCCGATTCTTTACTACTAAATATTTTCCATTTTTTACTGGAATGTACCAATATTTAATTTTAATTTTTGAAAAATTAATATTTTGGTTTGCTCTCAATTTTATAATTGGATAATCAAATCCACCATCAAAAAGTTGATTGCATTTTAATATACGCGCTATTGTAAAATAAATCGCCTTAAAAAAAGTATTGTTGTCCAATTGCCACATTGCATATTGGGAGCAAGTTGGATAATATCTACACGAACCAAAGGATAAAATCGTTAAATATTTTTGATAAAATCTTATCAAATATTTAAAAATTGTTTTCACTTTAAGACTTCTAGTCTTTTCAATGCAAAATCAAAATCTTTTTTTAGTTGTGGAAAATTTTTTTCATGTAGGGCTATTTTTGCAACAAATATATAATTACCAATTACTAATTGTTGTTCATAAGAAGCAAATAAAGCACGCATTCTTCTTCTTGCTTTATTTCTATGCACTGCATTTCCTGTTTTTTTTGAAGTAACAAATGCAGCTTTTAATGTAGGATTTAAACTAAAAAAAGCGACAAAACTGGTAGTATGCCACCGTTTGCCGCTTTTATATAATCTACTAAAGTCTTTCGAGTTATTAAGTCGATGTTCCTTACTTAAACAGCTAATTGATGTCTACCTTTAGCTCTTCTTCTGTTAATTACTCTTCTACCATTTTTTGTAGCCATTCTTACTCTGAACCCGTGAGTTCTTTTTCTTGGAGTATTGTGCGGTTGATACGTTCTTTTCATCTTAGATTTCCTCTATATTCACTAATTAATTTCTGGATTATAGTTAAATTTTGCTTAAAAATTCTTTATATTAAATTTACTATTACTTCATTATTTACAACATCAAATTCAATACTACTTCCCTCAGCTATTTTATCTTCTAGTATTAAATCAGCTAATTTATCTTCAACTATCTCATAAATAGCACGTTTTAAGGGTCTTGCACCATATACAGGATCAAATCCAATTTTAGCAATATACTCTTTTGCATTAGAAGTTAAAGAAATTTTTATATCTCTTTCTTCAAGTTTTTTCTTAATATTATCAAATAAAATATCTACAATATTTGTAATTGCTTGTAATCCTAATTGCTCAAATATCACTATATCATCAAGTCTATTTAAGAATTCAGGTCTAAAATGAGATTTTAATTCATCTAAAACTGCTTTTCTTCTTTCTTCTTTATCGCTTATTTCAATAATTCTTGCACTTCCGATATTTGATGTTAATATAATGATAGTATTTTTAAAATCTACTGTAATACCTTTATTATCAGTTAACCTTCCATCATCTAAAACTTGCAATAAAATATTAAATACATCAGGATGTGCTTTTTCAACCTCATCAAATAATATAACACTGTATGGTTTTCTTCTAACAGCCTCTGTTAATTGTCCACCTTCTTCATATCCCACATATCCAGGAGCAGCACCTACAAGTCTTGAAACTGCATGTTTTTCCATATATTCACTCATATCAAATCTAATAAGTGATTTTGGATCATCAAATAAGAATTTTGCTAAAGTTTTTGCACTTTCTGTTTTTCCAACTCCCGTTGGTCCTAAAAATAAAAATGAACCTATTGGTCTATTTACTTCACTAAGCCCTGCTTTATTTCTTTTAATTGCCCTACTTATTGCTTTTAATGCTTCATCTTGTCCAATTACATCTTTTCTTAAAACTTCTTCTACCATTAAAACTTTTTGTTTTTCACTATCCATCATTTTATTAACAGGAATTCCTGTCCATCTGCTTACAATACTAGCGATTGCTTCTTCATCAACGCTATTTTTTAAAAGAGTTCCCTCTTTTTGCATTCTGTCCCATTTTTCTGTGTTTTCTTTGATTTTAGCTTCTAATGCTGGTATTTCTCCATACTCTATTTGTGCAGCTTTTTCAAAGTTTGATTCTCTTTTTGCTATGTTTGCTTTTGTTTTAAGTTCATCAATTTTTATTTTTAATTCACTTGCTGCGTTAAATGTTTGTTTTTCATTATCAAATCTAGATTCAAGATTTTGTTTTTCTTCATTTTTATCTGCTAATTCTTTTTCTATTTGAGCTATTCTTTCATCATTTTTCTTAGTTTTTTCCATTTTAAGAGCTTCTTTTTCAACATTTAATGTTTGAATCTCTCTTTTAATTACTGATAAAACTGTTGGTTCACTTTCAATTTGCATTTTAAGTTCTGCTGCTGCTTCATCTATTAGGTCAATTGCTTTATCAGGTAAAAATCTATCTGTTATATATCTATTTGATAATTTAGCAGCTGCAACTAGTGCTGAATCATTTATAGTTACATTATGGTGAGTTTCTAGTTTACCTTTTATTCCTCTTAATATTTGTAAAGCTTCATTAACACTTGGCTCATCAACTTTAATTGGTTGGAATCTTCTTTGCATAGCTGTATCTTTTTCAAAATACTTTCTATACTCTTTAAGTGTAGTTGCTCCAATAGTATGTAACTCTCCACGTGCTAAACTAGGTTTTAGAATGTTTGCAGCATCCATAGAACCTTCACTTGCCCCTGCTCCTATGATTGTATGAATCTCATCAATAAATAGTATTATATTTCCAGCTTTTTTAACTTCATCAATAACTGATTTTAATCTATCTTCAAACTCACCTCTATATTTAGCACCTGCAATCATTGCACCCATATCAAGTGTAATTACTCTTTTATTTAGTAAAGATGTTGGTACTTCTTTATTTACTATTCTTTGAGCTAGTCCTTCAGCGATTGCAGTTTTTCCAGTTCCTGGTTCTCCTATTAATATAGGATTGTTTTTTGTTTTTCTAATTAAGATTTGCATCATTCTACTGATTTGCTCATCTCTTCCAATAACGGGATCTAGTTCACCATCAATTGCTTTTTTATTTAAATCTATTCCATACTTTCCTAATGCTTCAAGATTTTCATCTGCACTTGCACTATCTATTGTATTTCCAGCTCTCATAGCTTCTAATTCTTTTTTAGCTTCTCTTAAATCTATGTATTTACCTAGAACTTCTTTTATGATTGGTAAATCAAAGTTTGCAATAAGCCATGCATCAATGGCTATGAACTTATCTCCATTACTAGCCATTATACCTTCGGCTTTTTGTAAACTTTCAAGTAAATTTCTTGAAAGTTTTATACTCTCTTTTGTAACACTACTCACACTTGGTAGTTTTGCTGCATTTGATTTTGCTTCTAATTCAAGTGCAGCTTTATTAACATTCATTTTATTTAACAATTGATTTAATACAGAATTTGTGTTTGTTAATAAAGCCCAAAGTAGATGTATAACTTCTACTTCTTGATTTTTATTATGTAATGCAAGGGCAACACTTGAATCTACTGTCTCATGCATTTGATTTGTCATTTTTTCAAAAATATTATTACTCATATTAGCACTCCTTAAGTTTAACTGCTAATAAAATTATATCACTTGAGTTTTCCTTTGTCAAGTATTTAAATAAATAATTATATTAATTTGTTTTACAAAATGATATAATCGACGTTTTATAAAGGATTTTTATATGTTATGTGGAATAGATGAAGCAGGACGAGGACCAATTGCTGGACCTTTAGTGGTTGCTGGTGTTATATTATTGGAAAAAATTGATGGATTAAATGA
This sequence comes from Aliarcobacter sp., assembly GCA_017995775.1. GTDB lineage: Bacteria > Campylobacterota > Campylobacteria > Campylobacterales > Arcobacteraceae > Aliarcobacter. The sequence goes on along the minus strand of JAGOIF010000006.1, from coordinate 2,487 downwards.
TTCAAAGATTTTGAGTGAAAAAAAAAGAAATAAACTTTTTGATGAAATAAAAAATAAATCTAAATATCATATTGTGTTTACAAATGCAAAAACCATTGATGAAAAAGGGCTTAGTTTTTGTCTAAGAAATTCAATAATAGAAATTATGGATAATTTAAAAGAATTCTCAGATGATTTTTTGATGGATGGAAACACTACTTTTAAAATAGCTGATTTAAAATGTTTAATAAAAGCAGATGCCACAGTACAAGAAGTAAGCGCTGCTTCAATTTTGGCAAAAGTAAGCCGTGATAATTATATGTATGAAATAAGTGAAAAATATCCAAATTATGATTTTGAAAAACACAAAGGTTATGGAACAAAAGCCCACATAGATAAAATAAAAAAGTTTGGAAAATCTGATGAACATAGGATTTCATTCAAATTAAAAGCATTGGGTGAGTTACAAGAAGATGTAAAAACTTCTGGTACTTTATTCTAAAATAGTTTTTTGATATTTTATCTTTAATACTATATAGTTAAGAAAATAAAAATAAGGGAAAATATGCCTATACAGATTAATCAAACTGTAAAAATATTGTTTGAAGTAAAAGTTGATGGAGTTGTTGTTGATGGAAGTAGAAGCAATAAACCATTTGAATTTTCATTTGGAACTGGACAAGTAATTGCAGGTCTTGAAAAAAGAATTATAAATATGAAAGCAGGAGAAGCAGCAGATATTTTAGTTCCTGCATCTGAAGCTTATGGAGAATATGATCCAGCTGGTATTCAAGTTTTTCCAAAAGAACAATTTGATGAAATAGAAAATCTTGTTGTTGGGATGCAAATTCAAGCAGAAGATTCAAATGACCAGCCAATTCAATTAATTGTAAAAGAAATTTCATCTTCTAGTGTTACTGTTGATTTTAATCACCCATTAGCTGGTAAAGATTTAGAGTATAAGATAAAAATAGATTCTTTACTATAAAAGTACGGAGTTTGCAGAAATTTAATATCTTATTTCATTTATTAGGCTATACTAGCCCGTATAACTTAAAAAAAGGAGTTTTGCATGGCAAAAGGTAAAGACGTTCAAAAAGCTACAAAAAAAGAACCTGCTAAATCATTAAAAGAAAAAAGAGCAGATAAAAAATCAAAAAAAGATTCTAAATAATTTTAATATAAATATTCTTTCCCAGCAGAAATGATGGGAAAGAAAAAGCCCACTTACTTATCCCTCTTTATAAATTATCTTTTTAGGACTAAATTTTTTTAATAAAATCATTGCTATTATAAAAGTAATAATTTCAGCCATTTGTATTAAATAAAAACTGTAATGTAAATATATAAAACATAGGAAAAATAAAACTTCGCGATATTGCAATAATCATTGAATGTAAAGGCTTATGAATAGCTGTAAAATAAGCTGAAATCACAAGATTAATTCCATTAAAAAGAAAAGCCGCCCAAATAAATGTTGCAAAACTTAAAACTATTTGTTCTCTTTTGAAAACTTGAAAGTTTCCGTGCCGTTAGTGGTTTTGCTTACTTTGTTCATATAAAGGGAGAAGAAGTAAAGAACTTTATATTTTAAGAGAATTTAATAATCTTTTTATTTTATTCATAACATTAGCATATTTATTTCGTTCTTTATCTTTCATTTTATACCTTACTTAATATAATTATAGAATTATACAACTACAAAAAAGCCCCATCAAAAATGACAGGGCTTTTCAAAAATCCGACTAAAAATTTCTTCTTAACTCAAAGACTTCAATTCAGCCAAAACCTTCTCCAACTTATCTTCAGCCGATGATAATCCTGCTCTATTTTCTTCTAAAACATTTGCTGGTGCATTTGCTACGAATCTTTCATTATTTAACATTCCTGATAGTTTTGCTATCTCTTTTTCCAGTTTTTCTTGTTGTTTTGAAAGTTTAGAGATAATTGGTGTCATATCTATTTCACCTCTTGGAATATAAACTTCTAGGTTATCACTTACATCTGTGATTGAGTTCTCTACTTTTGCTAGGACGAACTCTAAATTTTCTACTTTTGCAAGTTTTTCAATAAATGGTTTTGCCATTTCATTATCAATATTTTTATTGATTTTTATATAAGCTTTTGCAATTTTTGAGTTACCCATATCTATGATAACTTTTGCTCTTCTAATAGCTGTAATTGCTTCTTCGATGATTGCAAACATATCTTCGATTTCTTGATTTTTTGCTATGTTTTTTGGGAAATTCATAATCATTAATGAATCACCATCTTCAAGTGTTGTTCCACTTAATTTGTGATATAAATAATCAGAAATAAATGGCATAAATGGAGATACCATCTTAAGCGTCTCTTTGAAAATTGCTCCAAGTTCTGCAACTGAATCTTTGCTAGCTTTTGCATATTCGATTCCCCAGTCGCAGAATTCATTCCATACAAATTTGTATAAAATAGATGCTGATTCATTGAATTTATAAGTTTCTAGTGAAGCTCTTAATTCATCAACTG
>JAGOIF010000105.1 GCA_017995775.1 Aliarcobacter sp. | reverse complement strand
ATATTATAAAAAGATGTTCTTAGTGAACATCGCTCCATCTACTTGCTTTCCATAGGAATGCAAAGATTGCAAAAACAACTAGATAGATTAGGAATTTAGGACCTAACTCTTCTCTTTGTTCTTTTTTAGAATCTCCTATTTCTTCAAGATATTTAATAACTTGAGTTTGTGCCTCTTGTGTTAAACCAACTCTAGGCATCGCTGTACCTTCTAGTTGTTTTTGCGGGTCGTTTACAAATGTTGTTAAATAATCAACACTTCTACTTCTGATATATTGAGATAAATCAGGAGGTAATTTACCCATATAAGTTTTTATATCACTATGTGATGTGAATGAAGACATTGAACCACCCTTCATATCAGCATATTTAATATCATGACATCTTTGACAAGCATCAACAAAAATCTCTTTATTTGTCATCTCTTTTGGTGCAATCGATTGTAAATATGCAACCATATCTGCAATTTCTTGTGCTTGCATCCAGTCATAACCTGGCATTGGATGAGCTTTACCATCTACAAATTTATGAGATACTTTAGATGCTAAAGCTGGGTTTTTAATAAATGCAACTAAATACTCTTTTGAGTATAGTTTTCCAGCACTTCCTAAATCAGGTGGTGTAACACCATATGCTGCTCCAGCACTTGCATTATCCATAAGTTGTGGGAAACCTTTTGACTCAATACTATGACAAGCTGTACAGTTTGCAGTAACAAGTGTCTCTCCATTTGTTGCATCTCCAGATGATTTTAATGCATCTTGATTACTTGCCCAAAACTCATTTATAGTTTTATCAAAAGCAGTAAGTTCATTTAAAGTAAGAGTTGCACCTTTAATTGCTTTCTCATCATTAGATTTTTTTGCTTCTTCTAAAGCCTTTTGTGCTTTTTCAATATTCTCTTTTGCACTAGCTTTATCTGCCTCTTCAAATTTGAAGTTTGCAGGGCTAACATGCGGATGCATTTCTGAGTGAGCAAAAGGCTCAACTCCCCAGTAAGTAATAAGTGTAAGAGCTACTACTACTGCTAATATTTTTAATTCTCTCATGTCTTATCCTCTTCTTTTTTGATCAAGTTTTGAAATAACTGGAAGTAGAACAAATAATAGTATAAATATAACTGCTGCATAGAATCCTACCCAAGCATTTGTTCCTGTAGGAGGAAGTTTTCCATATACAGTTAATACAATTAAGTCAGCCATTAATATCCAGAACCAAATAAAGAATAGTGGTCTTTTGTGTGCTGGTAAAATTTTTGTATCTCTATCTAACCAAGGTAAAACAAAGAAAATACCATTTGCAAATGCAAATGCAATTAAACCAATATCAAAAGCTTTAAATCCAGCAATATCAAAGAAGAATCCTCTTAAAACTTCATATGACCATAAGAAATACCACTCAGGATAAATATGAGCTGGTGTTACCATTGAATCAGCTGGATCAAAGTTTACTGGATCCATTGCAAAGTTATAATGGAAGAATACTAAATAGAAATAGAATATTAAAAATACTCCTAAAACTGCTAAATCTTTTGAGATAAATACAGGCCAGAAAGGAATAACTTTTGACTCTTTTTTCTTACCACTTAAATATTTTTCAGCTTCAGCATCAAAATCAATATCTTCAGAAGTTTGATTATTTACGTGAGGAATTCTTAATGTATAGAAGTGAAGACCAATAAGACCCATAATTGCTATTGGTAATAAGAATACATGAAGCATAAAGAATCTTGTAAGAGTTGCATCAGCAACATTAAAATCTCCTCTAATCCAAACAACTAGTGCATCTCCAATAACAGGAACTCCACCAAATAAATTTGTAATAACCATAGCAGCCCAGTAAGACATTTGTCCCCAAGGAAGCATATATCCAGAGAAACCAGCAGCACTAAATGTAACAAATAGAAGCATTCCTGAAATCCAAATCATCTCTCTACCTTGCTTATAAGAACCATAGTAGATACCTGTAAGCATATGTATATAGATAACCAAGAATACAACAGAAGCCGCAACACCGTGCATATGTCTAAATAACCAACCAAATGCAACTTCCTGCATAATTGTATAGTTTACACTGTCAAATGCTAAAGCAACATCGGGCTTATAATACATCATTAAAAATAGTCCAGAAACTATTAAAATACCAAAAGTTGTAGCCAATAGTACACCCATTGCCCATAAAAAGTTAATATCTTTTGGAATCCAATATTCAGTCATCATAACTTTATTGAATGTTGTAAGATTTAACCTTTGGTCTAACCACTCACCAACAGAGTTAGCTTTTTCAAATTTTGCCATCTCTTTCCTCCTTATGCCATCATCGCTTCAGCGATTTTTTTATACTCAGGTCCTTCGTTTCCTAGAACAATTGTATTTCCTTTTACTTCAAATGGAGGTAAATCTAAAGGTCTTGGTGGTGGTCCAAAAGTTTGTTCACCACTTGCATTAAACTCTCCACCGTGACAAGCACATTTCCATTGGTCTTTCTTCCATGCAGGAATACATCCAAGGTGAGTACAAAGACCAATAGCAACAGTAAATCTGTCACTACCAATAGTTAAATCTCTTTTTGAGTTTTCCATATCAGCCGTTTTTTTAAGAACAAAAATTGGTTTTCCTCTCCAAGTAAATGTAGATGGTTCACCAGCTTTTAAACCGCTTAAATCAACTTCTGTAAATCCACCAGCTAAAACGCTAGGAAGTGGATCCCATACTTGCTTCATACCATACAAAGATGCGGCTCCCCCAACTGCAGCAACTGCTGCAAATGAGTAGCCAATAAAATCTCGTCTATTTGTATTATTAGACATATTTGGCTTCCTTTTTTTAAAATTAGAATCAGCTTTGATTTTAATATAAAGATACTTAAGAATTATTGATTTGTATCAAATTCTAAATGAAAGATTAACAAAGTGTGTAAAAAAAGTGGAATAGTAATAAGAGTTATTAGAAAATCTTATGATTTTCTAATAAATTTGATGATTTCTTGCTCTATATCGGCTTTATCAATTATAGAGTTGTGAATAGTTTTTGCACTAAATAAATCTTTTATGCTTTGTGGTAAATATGCTTTAAATTTTGAACTAATCTCATCTAAAGCCTCTTTATCTCTATATTTTATAGAGTTTTCATTTAGGGCATTTAAAACTGTTGGTGAGAATTTTGTCCACTCTGCTGTTGAGTAAATTACAGTTTTTAAAGGCTTTTCTCTTAAGTCATTGTATGCTTTTATACATGTTGCAGTATGTGGATCCATTAAATAACCACTATCTAAAAACTCTTTTATTGTTTTTAATCCAAAATTATCATCACTAAAGGTAGCACTGAAATATTTTTGAAGCTCTTTTGTCTCTTCTTCTGTCATTTTAAAGATATTTTCTTTATTTAAACTATCAAAAAGCTCTTTAGTTCTGCTGCTTCCAAATAGATGATATATAACTCTTTCAATGTTTGAAGATTTCAAAATATCCATAGCTGGAGATTTTGTTAGTTTTAGAGATTTATCTCTTATATCATAAACTCCTGTGTTTATCCACTCTGTTAAGATATTATTTTCATTTGAAGCAACCAAAAGTTTCTCTATACCTAAGCCCATTTTTTGTGCATAAAATGCTCCTAAAACATTTCCAAAATTTCCACTAGGAACTACTAAATAGATTTTTTCACCATTTTTTATAGCATTTTGACGAATAAGCTCTAAATATGACCAAAAATGGTAGATAATTTGGAAAATAATTCTTCCAAAGTTTACACTATTTGCAGCACTTAAGCTTATGTTCTCTTTTTTTAATTCATCTTTAAAGCTATTTGAAGCCAAAAGGTTTTTAAGTGCATTTTGTGCATCATCGAAGTTTCCTTTTATTCCTAAAACTTTTAGGTTTTTTCCGCTATCGCAAACCATTTGAAGCCTTTGAACATCGCTAGTTCCTCCATCTGGATATAAACAAACCACCTCTATATTTTTTTTATCTCTAAATGTATTTAAAGCTGCTGGTCCTGTATCTCCACTTGTAGCTGCAAGTATTAAATAATTTTCATCTCTTTTTTGAGCTATTTTGCTAAAAATCGAACCAAAAGGTTGAAGTGCCATATCTTTAAAAGCCCTTGTAGGACCGTGATATTGCTCATTTACATATAAATCATCTTTTACTTTTACAACTGGACTTGGATTGTTTTTATCATCAAAACTATCATATAAATCCAAAGCCTCTTTTATATCTTTATCGTCAATATCGATATTAAAGCTCTTTAAGATATCAAAAGCCAAATCTTTATAGCTACTATTTAAATGTTTTTCTATAAAGTTTTCACCTATATTTGGTAAATTTTTTGGTACATAAAGTCCACCAAAAGAGCCACTTGGGTTTAAAATAGCTTCACTAAAGCTTACCTCTTTTGGTAATTTTCCGTCATTTCCTCTTGTTTCAATAAATCCCATAAATCTTCCTTTTAACTATTTAATAATTTTTCCATATCAATTCCATTATTTGGATTATCAACTCTTATAAACTGAGTTCCAATTCCATCGCTTGTAAAGAGTTCTAATAGTATTGAATGCTCTACTCTTCCATCAATTATATGTGCTTTATTTACACCGTTGTGAATTGCTTCTATACATGAGTCTACTTTTGGAATCATTCCACCAGCTATTGTTCCATCTTTTTTAAACATCTCAACGTTTGCCGTATCTAAAGTTTGGATTAACTCCCCTTGCTTATTTAAAACACCAATAGTATCTGTTAAAAAGATAACTTTTTGAGCCTTTACGGCCATAGCAATTTCACAAGCTGCCACATCTGCATTTATATTGTATCCAGGGTGATTTGGTTCATCTCCATTTGCAATTGGAGCAATTACTGGAATAAAACCCTCTTTTATTAGATTATTAATTAAATCACCATTTACAGATGTAATATCTCCAGTGTAACCAAACTTCCCACCATCTTTTGGAACAGCTTTTATAATTCCACTATCTTTTCCAGATATTCCAATAGCTTTTGCTCCGTGATGATTTAAAAGTGAAGCAAGATTTTTATTTATCTCTCCGCTTAAAACCATCTCAACAACTCTCATACTCTCTTTACAAGTAACTCTATATCCATCTACAAATGATGAAGGAATTTCAAGTTTATTTAAAAGTTCAGTTATTCTTGCACCACCACCATGAACAACAACAGGTTTAATCCCCAAAAGAGTTAATAAAACTATATCTTGTGCAAACTTCTCTTTTAAATCATCGCTTGTTTGAGCTGAACCACCATATTTTATAACTATAGTTTTTCCGTAAAACTTTTTAAAATATGGAATAGCGTCTATTAGAGTTTGAACTTTTGAGTTTGTTTGTGCCATCAAAAATATCCTTAATAAAGATTTTTATAAATTTAAAGCTTTGATTATATCGAAAAATCTCTTTTAAAATGAAATATAGTAAAATCTTTTTATGGAAAAATATTTAGCATTAAAAGCAAGTGCAGGAAGTGGAAAAACTTTTGCACTAACTGTACGATATATTAGTCTGCTTCTTTTAGGGGCAAAACCTAGTGAGATTTTAACACTAACTTTTACAAATAAAGCAGCTCTTGAGATGAGCCAAAGGGTTTTTAAAACCCTTCAAACTTTAGGTGATGATATTGCTTATTTAGATGAGATAGTAAAAGTTTCTGGTTTAAAAAAAGAGGAGATTTTGGGAAAAAAACATCTTCTAATAAGAGATTTTTTAAATGATAGTTTATCTATTTTTACTATTGATAAGTTTGTAAATAAGATTTTACGAGAGTTTTGTGGATATATTGGAATTAGTGATGATTTTCAAATCGCTGTTGATGATATGGAGACATTAAGTTATAGATTTTTACAAAGTTTAGATGAAAATAGTTTTAAAGATTTAGTTGAGTTCTCTTCTTATGAGAGTAAAAAATTTAATTCGGTTTTTGAACTATTTAAAGTTTTGATAGAGAAAAATGAGGATATAGAAGTTGTAAATATTGAAGTGGCTTTGCTTGATGATATAAAAAATTATATTTTAGAAAAAGCCAACAAGATAAAAGAGCATATTTTAAACTGTTCAAGTGCAAGTTCTAGTGCTATAAAAGCTGTAAGTTTTACAAATTTTGAGGAGCTTTTTGCAAATACTTGGATAGAAAAAGAGAATATTTATGATTATTCATATTTTAAAAAATGTGCAAATGATGAGATAAATTCTATTTTTTTAGAGCTAAAAGATGGTTTTTTAAATTACTATAAAATAAGAGAAGCATACAGTTTAAATAAGATTTTTACTCTATATGAAAAATTTAAAGAGTTTAAAAAAGATTTTAATATAGAGAAAAACTATTTTGAATTTAATGATATTTCAAATTTGACTTATGAACTTTTAAGTTCAAGAATTAACAAGGATTTTCTATATTTTAGGCTTGATAGTAGCTATAATCATATTTTAATAGATGAGTTTCAAGATACATCTATTTTGCAATATAAGATATTAAGACCTTTAATAGAAGAGATTATTGCAGGAGATAGTGAGAAGTTTAAGACATTTTTTTATGTTGGAGACCCAAAGCAGAGTATTTATAGGTTTCGTGGTGGAAAAAGAGAACTTTTTGATTATGTTTTAAATGAGTTTAGTTTGATAAAGCTTGAAAATTTAAATACAAATTATAGATCATCTGAAGAGATTATAAATTTTGTAAATCAAATATTTTTAAGCCTTCCAAATTATGAGTATATAAATCAAAATAGTATTAGAAAAAGTGGATTTGTAGAGATTATTGAAGATATTTCACTGGAAGATAATGAAAAATTTGAAAATATTAAAAAAAAGATAGAAG
>JAGOIF010000104.1 GCA_017995775.1 Aliarcobacter sp. | reverse complement strand
GCCATATAAGAACTTCTTGCATACGGGCTTGCCTTTACATACTCAAATCCTAAGTCATAAGCTAGTTCTTCATATCTTTTAAATTGAGCTGGATTTACATACTCTATTACTTTTTCAAACTCTCCACTTGGCGCTAAGTATTGTCCTATACTTAAAAACTTACACCCTACTTCTAATAAGTCCTTAAATACTTGAACCATTTCAGCTTCAGTTTCACCAAGTCCTACCATTAAAGCACTTTTTGTTTTTATTTTATCACCGCCTAGTTCTTTTAATCTTTTTAAAACTTCTAAAGATCTTTCATATGTTCCATTTCTTCTTACTCTATATAAACTAGGAACCGTTTCAACATTATGTCCTATGATTGTTGCACCTGATTCGATAACTCTTTTTAAGCTCTCTTCATTTGCTTTAAAATCTGGTATTAAAATTTCTACTTTTGTTCCTGGTGATTTTTCTAGAATATCTTGTGTTACTTTATAGAACTGCTCAGCACCACCATCTTTTAAATCATCTCTTGCAGGACTTGTAATTACTACAAATTTAAGTCCTAGATGTAAAACTGATGTTGTAACTTTTTGTATCTCACTTAAATCCACACTATTTGGTTTTCCCGTAGTTACATTACAATATGTACATCTTCGTGTACAGATATTTCCTAAAATCAAAAATGTTGCATTTTTATTTGCGAAACATTCACTTATATTTGGGCATTTTGCTTCTTGGCAAATTGTATGAAGTCCTCCCACATCTTTTAGAAGATTTTCCATCTCTATTTGTGTGTGTGGTGTTAGTTTTTTTCTTAACCATTCTGGTTTTTTAAATTTTACTTCTGTTTTTATTTCTTGTGTCATATTATTTTCCTTCGTATAATTCATTATATATATTTTGTTCATTTTCATCTAAATTTGATTCTATTAGTTTGGCATTAAAAGTCTTTTCAAATGCTTCTTTTAAAGCATCTATTGCCAAATCAAAGTCTAAGTTAATATTAAAATCTTCCAAAGAAGCTCCATATTTTTCATCTTTTTTGATAGTTTTCAAAGGAATTGAGCCATGTTGGAAAATCACATTTTTTGATCTTTTTTGTGCATTTCCGCCAATCTTTTGTCCATTGATTATAATATCATAAGCTTCAAATCCCACTTGGCAAAATGCACTTTTACTTAAAACTATCTCTTTTACATCTTTTGCAAAGTTTGCTTTTAAGCCAAGCTTATCATAAAAGTAAAGAACAAATGAACATATTAACTCATATGTTTCTTTTACACCTTTATCTTCTATGTAACTTGCAGGAATTATTAAAGAATAAGAAATATCGTGGCCATGAAATAAAACTCCTCCACCTGTTATTCTTTTTGCAGAATTATTTTTATATTCATTTATTAGTGTTTCATAATCAATTTCTTTTTGCCCTGCTCCAAGTGTAATTGAATTTTGCCAAGAATAAAGCCTTAATATGGGTAAACTGTTTTGTTGAAATGCTTTAAATAATGCAAAATCAATACACGTGTTAGCTTTTGCACTAAGATTTTGAGATATAATAAATCTATAATTTTTGTTAAAAATCATTTAGGCCCTAACTTATACTTTAATTTATATATTTTTATAATATTTTTATTTAAGAAGAGTTTAAAAAAATTGTAAAATTTGATAAACGTCTAAGTTTATTATAATTTAAAGTTAATTATAATTTAAAAAATTAATATTAAATATTAATTTAATTTTAAGAATTAACCATTATTACCAAAGGAGATTTATGTCACTTTTAAATTTAGAAGATATTAACCCGTTAGAGACTCAAGAATGGATCGAGGCTTTAGAGGCTGTAATTGAAGAAGAAGGAATCGAGAGAGTTCACTTTTTACTTGAAAAACTAATTGATAAATCAAGAAGAAATGGCGCGCACTTACCATACGATGCAACAACTGCATATATTAATACTATTTCGCCAAATGAAGAACCAAAAATGCCAGCAAATATGGACATTGAGAGAAAAATTAGATCTATTATTAGATGGAATGCTCAAATCATGGTTCAAAGAGCATCTAAAAAAGGTTTAGAGCTTGGTGGTCATATTGCATCATTCCAATCATCTGCAACTTTATATGATGTTGCTTTTAATCACTTTTTTAAAGCGCCAAATGAAAAAGATGGTGGAGATTTAATATTTTTCCAAGGTCATATTTCTCCTGGTATTTATGCTAGAAGTTTTGTTGAAGGAAGAATTTCAGAAGCTCAAATGGATAACTTTAGACAAGAAGCATTTAATGATGGATTATCATCATATCCACACCCAATGCTAATGCCAACTTACTGGCAGTTCCCAACTGTTTCAATGGGACTTGGACCTCTTCAAGCAATATATCAAGCAAGATTTTTAAAATACCTTACAAATAGAGGAATTAAAGATTGTTCTGCTCAAAAAGTATATTGTTTCTTAGGTGATGGTGAAACAGATGAACCTGAATCACTTGGAGCTATTGGACTTGCAGGAAGAGAAGGATTAGATAACTTAATCTTCGTAGTAAATTGTAACTTACAAAGACTTGATGGTCCAGTAAGAGGAAATGGAAAAATCATTCAAGAACTTGAAGGAGAATTTAGAGGTGCTGGTTGGGAAGTTCTAAAAGTTATTTGGGGAACTTTATGGGATCAATTAATTGCAAAAGATACATCAGGAAAACTTCTTGAATTAATGGAACAAACAGTTGATGGAGAGTATCAAAACTTTAAACAAAAAGGTGGAGCATACACAAGAGAAAACTTCTTTAATAAATTCCCTGAAACTGCAAAACTTGTTGAAAATATGAGTGATGATGAAATCTGGAAATTAAACAGAGGTGGACATGACCCTGTTAAAGTTTATGCTGCATATAAAAGAGCCCATGAAACTGTTGGAAGACCAATTGTAATCCTTGCTAAAACTGTAAAAGGTTATGGAATGGGAGCAGCAGCTGAGGGAATGAATATCGCTCACGGTGTTAAAAAAGTAGATACTTCAAACTTAATGCAATTTAGAGATAGATTTGATATTCCAATTTCAGATGAGCAAGTTGAAAAATTCTCATATTATAGACCTGAAGAAGATTCTGCTGAAATTAAATATTTAAAAGAAAAAAGAGCAAATCTTGGTGGATATGTTCCACAAAGAAGAGAAAAATTCTCTACAAAACTAGAAATTCCTGCACTTGATGCATTTGATTCAATCTTAAAAGGAAGTGCTGATAGAGAAATATCTACAACTATGGCACTTGTTAGAGTTTTAAATGTACTTTTAAAAGATAAAAATATCGGAAAAAATATCGTTCCAATAGTTCCTGATGAAGCTAGAACTTTTGGTATGGAAGGTATGTTTAGACAAGTTGGGATTTATTCATCAGCTGGTCAAAAATATATTCCTCAAGATAAAGACCAAGTTGCTTATTATAAAGAAGATATCAAAGGTCAAGTTTTACAAGAAGGTATCAACGAACTAGGTGCCATGAGTTCATGGATTGCAGCTGCAACTTCATATTCAGTTAATGATTGTCCGATGATTCCATTTTATGTATTTTACTCAATGTTTGGATTCCAAAGAACGGGTGACTTATGTTGGGCAGCGGGAGATCAAAAATCAAGAGGTTTCTTAATTGGAGGAACAAGTGGAAGAACTACACTAAATGGTGAAGGTCTACAACACGAAGATGGACATTCACATATTTTAGCAAATACAATTCCAAATTGTGTTACTTATGATCCAACATATGGTTATGAAGTAGCTGTTATTGTTCAAGATGGAATAAATAGAATGTATGGTGAAAAGCAAGAAGATATTTTCTACTATATTACAACTTTAAATGAAAATTATAAACAACCAGAAATACCTGAAAACGCTGTTGAAGGTATTATAAAAGGAATTTATAAACTAAAAACTATTGAAGCAAAAAACAACTTTAAAGTTAAGTTATTAGGTTCAGGTTCTATTTTCCAAGAAGTTTTAAAAGCTGCTGATATTTTAGAAGCTGAATATGGAATTTCAAGTGAGATTTACTCTGTAACTTCATACAATGAACTTGCACGTGAAGCACAAGATGTTGAAAGACATAATCTTTTAAATCTTGATCTTGAGCAAAAATCTTCTTATGTAAATACAATTTTAGGAAATGATCCTGAAAATATTATTGTAAGTGCAACTGATTATATTAAAACATATTCAGAGCAATTAGCACCATTTATCAAAGGAAGCTTCAAAGCTTTAGGAACAGATGGATTTGGAAGAAGTGATAGTAGAGCAAATTTAAGAAGTTTCTTTGAAGTTGATACTAACTTTATCGTTTATACAACTTTAGCGCAATTGGCAATCAATGGAAAAATAGATAAAAAAGTTGCTATGGATGCTATGAAAAAATATGGAATTGATTCAAATAAAATCAATCCATTAAAATCATAAGGAGTTAAAAATGGCAAAAATTTATGATATTTTTATTCCAGATTTAGGTGCTGATAAAGATGTTGATTTAATTGACATTATGGTTAAAGTAGGAGACAAAGTTCAAGTTGAAGATGGTCTTATAACACTTGAAACTGAAAAAGCTTCTATGGATGTTCCAACTGAATATGCTGGTGTTATTAAAGAGATTCTAGTAAAAGTTGGAGATAAAGTAAACAGTGGTGATTTAATAGCAAGAGTTGAAGCAGCAGATGAAGACACAGCTCAAGAAGAGCCTAAAGTTGAAGCTGTTGTAAAAACACAAGCAGCTGCTGCTGTTCAAGAAGCTGTTGAAGTTCAAACTCAAACTCCAACACAGTTTGTAAAAGAGCAATCAATTCAATCTGTTCTTACAGAAGTTAGAGTTCCTGATTTAGGTGCTGATAAAGATGTTGACTTAATTGATGTTATGGTTAAAGTAGGAGACATAGTTGCAATGGATTATGGCTTAATTACTTTAGAAACTGAAAAAGCATCGATGGACGTTCCTGCACCTTTTGGTGGAGAAGTTATTGAGTTATTTGTAGAAACAGGAATGAAAGTAAATAGTGGAGATTTAATCGCAAAAATGATTAAAACTATTGTTGTTGAAAACAAAGTTCCAACTCCTGCATTTAATTCAAATCCAACTCCTACAATAGTTGAAAAAGCAAGTACAACAAGAACGATTCAAGAAGTTGCAGCTCTTAGTTTAGAAAAAGAAGATAGTAAAGTTCTAAATAAAAAAGCAGTAAAAGTTTATGCATCTCCAAGTGTACGAAAAGTAGCACGTGAATTTGGTGTTGATTTAGGTTTTGTAAAAGGAAGTGCTGCAAAAGGAAGAATTGTAAAAGATGATATTAAAGCATATGTAAAAGAGCAATTAAATAAACCTGCAAGTGCTTCTAATATTGGATTTGGATTTAATCTTCCAGAATCAAAAGAGATTGATTTTGCCCAATTTGGAAAAATTGAAAAAGTTGAACTTAATCGTGTTCAAAAAATATCAGGTCCATTTTTACATAAAAATTATTTATCAATGCCTCATGTTGCACAGTTTGATGAAGCTGATATTACAGAACTTGAAAAGTTTAGAAAAGAACAAAATGCAATTGCAAAAGATTTCAAACTTTCGCCTTTAGTATTTATTATAAAAGCTGTTGTAAAAGCTTTACAAATTCATCCAAAATTCAACTCAAGCTTGAGTTTAGATGGACAAGAACTTATAATGAAAAAATATTTCAACATTGGTGTTGCTGTTGATACTCCAAATGGATTATTAGTTCCTGTTATTAAAGATGCGGACAAAAAAAGCTTTAGTGAAATTTCTATTGAATTAGCAAAAATCTCTGCAAAAGCAAGAGATGGAAAATTAAGCTCAGCTGATATGAGTGGTGGTTGTTTTACGATTTCAAGCCTTGGTGGAATTGGCGGAACATTCTTTACACCAATTATAAATGCGCCTGAAGTTGCGATTTTAGGGATTTCAAAATCTTCTATCAAACCTGTATTTAATGGTAAAAAATTCAAACCAAGATTGATTTTACCTTTAAGTTTGTCATATGATCACAAAGTTATAGATGGAGCTGATGGTGCTAGATTTACTACAACATTATCTGAGCTTTTAAGTGACATTAGATTACTAAATCTTTAAGGAGTTAGAAAATGAATGAAATTAAAACTCAAGTTTTAGTAATAGGTGCAGGTCCTGGTGGTTATTCAGCTGCATTTAGATGCGCTGATTTAGGTCTTGATACTGTAATAGTTGAAAGATACTCAACTCTTGGAGGAGTTTGCTTAAATGTGGGTTGTATTCCTTCTAAAGCACTACTTCACGTTGCAAAAGTTATGGAAGAAGCAAAACATATAGAAAAAGCAGGAATTAGTTTTTCAGCTCCTACAATTGATATTGAAAAAATTGCAGGATATAAAAATGGCGTTGTAAAAAAACTAACAGATGGTTTAGGTGCAATGTCAAAAATGAGAAAAGTTGAACATATTCAAGGTTACGCTACATTTTTAGATGAAAATAGTGTTGAAGTGGTTTTAAGCTCTGGAGAAAAAACAAAAGTTACTTTTGACAACTGCATTATTGCAGCTGGAAGCCAAAGTACTAAAATGTCATTTATTCCACATGAAGATCCAAGAATTTGGGACTCAACAGATGCGCTAGAAGTAAAAGAAATACCTAAAAAACTTTTGATTTTAGGTGGTGGAATAATAGGTCTTGAAATGGGAACAGTTTACTCAACTCTAGGAAGCCAAGTTGATGTGGCTATAAGAGGTGAACAGTTAATGACTGGAACGGATGCTGATTTAATCAAACTTTATACAAAAGCAAATAAAGATAGATTTAATATAATGAGCAAAACTCAAACTCAAAGTATTATTCCAAAACAAGATGGAATATATGTGGAGTTCAAAGGTGAAAATGCACCTAAAGGTGGAGTTTTATACGATGCTGTTTTAGTAGCTCTTGGAAGAAGTGCAAATGGAAATAAACTAGGACTTGAAAATACAAGTGTTGAAGT
>JAGOIF010000103.1 GCA_017995775.1 Aliarcobacter sp. | reverse complement strand
AGAACTCAAGTTACATCTATAAACCAAGGTGTTGCAAATGGTAACTCTGCTATTGCTTTACTTCAAATTGCTGATAAATCTATGGCTGAACAATCAAAAATTTTAGATACTATCAAATCTAAATTAATCCAAGCAAATACTGATACTACTTCAAATGATGGTAGAACGGCTATTGCAAAAGATGTTACAAAACTTTTAGAACAGTTAAATAATATTGCTGAACAAACAAACTACAATGGTACGAACCTTTTACAAAAAGCTAGAACGTCTGCTGGTGTTTCTCTTACATCAAATACTAGAAGTGCTACTACTGGTCTATCATTTCAAGTTGGTGAGAATAAAGATGATTTAATCAAAACTAAGACTATTCAAGCTAATGTTGCTGGATATAAATTATCAAGTTTAGCGATTGCTGTACGAAGTGGTGCTACCGTAACAGCAGGTATAACAGTAAGTGATACTAAAAGATTTAGTAGAAATGAAGCTTCAGTTGCACAAGCTGCTATAGATAAAGCGATAACTCAACTAAATGGATATAGAGGAGATATAGGTTCTACTCAAAATCAAGTTGAAAGTGCCGTACGAAATCTTATGACTCAAGCTACAAATATAAAAAATGCAGAGTCTGTAATTAGAGATGTTGATTATGCTGAAGAGAGTGCAAATTTCAATAAACTAAATATCATATCTCAAGCTGGTTCATATGCAATCAGCCAATCAAATGCGGTATCTCAAAATGTTCTTAGATTACTTCAGTAGATTTGAATTATATTAGAAATAAAAGATAGCCAAAATATCAATATATTGGCTATCTTTTATAAAATTCTACTTATACAAGCTTTATAATCTTCAATAATACCTTCGATTTGTTTTACATAAACTATTTTAGTTTTATTTAAAATTTTATACTCTTTTTTAATTTTTTTGTTATTAAAGAAGTAAGATAAATAAGGAATAATCAATTCATTATAAAATACAAATATTTGATATAAATGAGAAATCTTTTTACTTTCCAAAGTTAATTTTACTATATCTTCCAAAAAAGCATCATAATTTATAAATTCAGCTGATTTAAAACTTTCTATATCTTTTTTAAAACTCTTTTCCAAAATATCAAGTCCTTTTTGTAAATCCTTTTTAGATTCTTCAACAAGTTTATTTTCAGAATTTGTTTTTAAAATTGATAAAAGTTGTGAAAAATCTAATGATATTTCTTTAAATGTATCTATTTTAATATTAGATGTTTTTTTACTTATTGTGCTTTCAAAAAATGCTCCGTGTGTTGAAAGATTATACACTTTTATTGATTTATTTTTCTCACAAATAATTTCGTTATTTATATGTTGTATAGAAGCATAAAAAAATGGAGTAGTAAATATCTCTTTTTCTAAATTTCCTTTTACTTTAATAAGGCTTTTTTGAGATTCAAAAGTATCTCTTGTTTGCTTATCTTCTAAATTTAGTTTTGTTACTGAAGAATTTGCATTTTCAGAATGAGACTCTCCTGTATTTTGATTTAAAGATAAATCCAATCCTACTATATATATTTTTTTAGGATTTAAATAAAAAAGTATATTTAAAGTAACTTCTCCTATACTAAAACCACTAAAAGATTTATTATTTTTATGTAAAGAACTAAAAACTTCAAATAAATATAGATTTTTTGTAGACAATTTTTCTAATATTTTATAATAAGTAATAGTTGATGCCAAAATAATAGTTTGTTTTGATAGTTTACTTACACTTTCATCATCAAATTGTAAAGTATTCAACTCTTCTTTTTCATCTAAAGTAGTTATCATATCAATCCTAATATTATTTGCTAACAATTTTTTATATGCCGCACCTATAGTTACTATAAAAAATTTATTTTGATTTTGTTTTATCCAATCCATATTTTCATCTAAAGATGGTCCTGCTGCTATATATAAAATAGGAATATCATTAAAAAATTTACAATTTTTCTTCAATTTATTAAAAAGAATAGTTTTATAATTACTACTTAATAACTTTGTTGTTCTATTCAAATGAGAATATAATCTTCTATTATAATCATAAGATGTTGGTTCTAATGTATTTAAATTTGTAAGTATAGAATCAATATATGAATTAATATTGATGTTTGTTGTTGAGAATTTTATTAGATAATTTTTAATATCTTCTATACTAAAAAAATCATAAATTGCCCTACTTTGATACAATTCTTTATCCATAACAGAGAAAATTGCTCCTTTTTTTGCAAGAATTGTATAATCAACAGTAAATAATGACAACCTAAATATTTCAAGGTTTTTTTCCAATATTAAATATGAACTAGCATCAATTTTTTCTGCAATTCTTGGTATATGCCGACCCAAAAGTGTTCCCAAAAATACAAATTTTTCTACCTTTTTTAAAGCCCTTTTTCTATTTTCAAGATACTCTTTTGTTATATCTGTGTATTCTTGCATATCTGATATTGTAAAATATAAGAAATCTGATTGTTTTTCAATATCAAATCTTTTATCTTTGTTTATTTCGATTTTTTCATATTTAAGAAAATGTCGTTGCAAATTTAAAATAGAATTTTTATCATCAAATTCAACTTTTTTTACTAAGTCAGTATTAAATTTCTTTGGTTTTCTATTATACAAATATTTATTATTTACAACATCATATATATCAAAATCTCCATCTTCCATAATAAATTCTAAGTAATATTTTTCTTTGTAAGTTCCATTTTCTATCATACGAGATAGTTCATCTACTCTATGATATAGTTCATTATCGAACTCACTTAAAAAGGCCAGATTTGCTAAAAATGTAGTTGTAAGTGCATTTTGTAATTGTATTTGTGCTTGAGTCATATTTTGCCTTTTGTTATAATATATTTTTGTTTTGGGCTTTTTGGTTTATCAGGAATAGTTAAACTCAAAATGTTTTTTTCTAAAAGTGGATTTAAAATAGTTTTTCTAAAATATGTTTTATGAGACATATTGAGTAAATGCATAATTTCTTGCATAGTTTTTGGTTCTTTGCAAAACTCTAAAATTGCTTGGTCAGTAGCTTGGTCAGTAGCTTGGTCAGTAGCTTGGTCAGTAGCTTGGTAAGTACTACTATTTGGTAAATAAAATATAGTTGAACTACTATCTAAATCACTTTTAAATTCTATTGGTATATCGGTATAATATTTCCATCCATCTACCATTTTATCAAAACCATATCCAGCATTCTCAGCTAGTTTTACTGCTCTAAAAAGTCTTGCTAAGATAGGATTTCTAGGTATTGAAATATCGTTTTCTAAAAAATATTCTACTGGTTTTGGGTAACTTCCTGCATTGAAAAACTCTATTTTATCATTAAAAACCCTAATTCGAGATTTTATAGGTGAAAAATAATCAGCATGCATAAGCATATTCACAAGAGCTTCTCTTAAAGCTTCTAAATAAGGATAATTTTCTTTTGCAAAACCTAAATTATCTAGTTTAAAAGGCTTGTCCAATCGCATAGTTATTCTTTCAAAAAGTATGAAATAATAGTCCCAAAGATTTTCTTGTTCTGGTAATCTATATGTATATCTTGTTTTTGATTCACTTATATTTGAAGCTGGTATTTCAAATAAATCTATTCTAAAATCTACAAAATATCTATTTATACTATCTCTTTTTCCAAAAAACAATAATCCAGCAAAAGTAGGTTTCTTATCTACTAAAACTGAAACTTTATGTAAAAATTCATCGATACTTAGTTTATTGTAGTGCGATGTTGGATTTGCAGTTTGAAGATACTCTTTGTACTGCTTTAAAGAAGTCATAGATAAATCATCTATTGAAAAATTAGCTATAATTTCTGATGTTTTTGTACCAAAAGATTGATCTCTATACATCGTATCTATCTCTTCTTTTGTGGCTTTTCTATCACCACTTCCATTTCTAATATAGGTATTTGATAAAGAGTTATAATATATTGGTTTTTTATTTGATATAGGAATATAAAAGGCTAAAACTATCTTGTCATCAAAGTTAAAAATTTCACTTTTAGGAAATATTTTTGTATTAAACTTATCGGTATTTAAAGTATTTAGAAAATCTTGCTCTAGTTTTGATGGATTTGAAACTCCAACAATATTGAAACTTTTATTTTTTTCTTCTACTCCAAAGATTATCCAACCACCTGAAGTATTACTAAAAGCACTTACAGTTTCCCAAATGCTTTTTGGAACACCTTGTGAAGCTAATTTTACTTCAAAATCTTCCCATTCAATTTGGTTTAATTTTTGGATTAACTCTTGTTTTGTCAAAGTCTACCTTTTACTGTAATGTATTTTCGTTTTAAATAATTGTTAGCATTAAATATAGTTCTTAATTTTTTCAAAGTCGTCTATTGTATCAATATCTAAACTTTTTTCTTCATTCATTAAATATGAAATAGCATTATCACTAAATAGTCTTTTTGTTTTTAAAAATTCGTTAATACTTATTATATATATAGCACCATTTGGCATAAAAACTTTTGGTAAATCCTGCCTTCTCATAAATGGATATTTATTATTTGATATTCCTTCTAAATAGCCATTATTATTTATTTTAAAAGCTTTTAAGATTTTATTATCAATCTCTTTTACACTAATTAATGCCGTAGCATCTTTTTCTTGTATTAATTTGCTAATAGCTTCATCAATATCTTTTTCATCTCTTAGAGGAGAAGTTGGTTGAAGTAAAACTAAATAACTATAATTTCCTAAATCTTTAATATTTTGTAATATATGTTCTACAACTGGTTCTGTTGGTGTGGTATCTCTTGCTAATTCATCAGGTCTTTTTAAAATTTCTGAACCATATTTACTTGAAATATTTAGAATCTCATCACAATCACTACTAACAATAGTTTTTGATATATATTTTGATTTTAGACTAGATTCAATAGTCCAAGCTATAAGAGGTTTACCTGCAAGTTCCAAAATATTTTTTTTAGGGAGTCCTTTTGATCCTCCACGAGCTGGAATTATAGAAATTATTTTCACTTATAAATCCTTAAACTGTTTTTGATTTGATATTTTCCAAAAACTATTTTTTTGTAAAAGTTCAAAAAATTTTTTATCGCTATTACCATCACCAAAATTTATATCTCTAGGTATTTTTTCAAAACTTAGAACTAAATTTATTGCTGATATTATAATCTCTTTTTGAAAATCAATAGAAATTATATTTTTTGATTTTACCCTATTATTTTGTCTATTTCCTATATTTATAGTTGGAATATTATAATAAGGTGCTTCTCTTACTCCAGCACTTGAATTTCCTATTGTAAATTGAGCATTTTTTAAAATTACTAAGAAATATTCAAATCTTAGGGATGGAAAAATTCTAAATTTTGGATTATTTTCAAATCTTTTGTACTCTTCTAAAATAAAATCTGATCCTATATCATTATTAGGATAAATTACAATACAATTTAAACTACTATCTATCAAACAATCAACAAGAAGTTTAACTTGTTCTTTTAATTTATAAATCTCTGTTGTAACTGGATGAAGCATCAAAATAGCATATTTATCAAAATTAATTTGATAATAATCTTTTACAAATTCTAAAGTTGGTAGATCTTTTGAATTCATAATATCTAAATCAGGACTTCCTATAGTAAATATATTTGATTCATACTCTCCCATTTGAATAAGTCTTTTTTTTGCTTCTTCATTTGAAGTGAGATGAATATGTGCTAGTTTAGAAATAGAATGCCTAATCAACTCATCAATAGTGCCAGATACTTCACCACCTTCTATATGTGCTACAAGTATATTATTTAAACTTCCAACAATAGCTCCAGCCATAGCTTCAATTCTATCTCCGTGAACTACAATTAAATCTGGTTTTAATTCAAAAATATAGTGAGAGAATCCATCTATTGTTTTTGCCAAATTTCTATCCATATGGTCTATATTGTCATGATTAATATATGGATAAATATTTTTAAATCCTGATTTATAAATTTCATTTATAGTTTTTCCATATTTAGATATCATATGCATACCTGTAACGAATATATGCACATCAAATAGTTCTGAACTTTGAGTTATTTTTATAAGAGATTTTAATTTCCCAAAATCTGCTCTTGTCCCAGTTAGAAATATTATTTTTTTCATTTCAGTACATATCCAATTGCATGAGAATATTTTAGTTTTTTAATTTCACATTTATTTTTAAAGAAATCATCAACGGCTTTATTTGCACCAGAGAATGCACCATAATCATCTAATATGATAATTCCTCCAGTTACAACATGATCATATAAAAGTTTTAAGGCTATGTCAGTTGCTTCATATAAATCAACATCTATATGGAGTAAAGATATTTTGAGCTCAGGATTTTTCTCTAAATATTGTGGTAATGTTTTTAGAATATCACCTTTTACTATTTCAATGTTGTTATTTAGATTTTGTTTTTCTAATAAAAACATTAATTCTTCATAGTTTATACCAATACCTCCTTTTGTTTCATTAATAAAAAGTTCTCTCTTTTTATTATCAACTTTAAATTCTGTTTTTGGAAATTCACCAAAAACATCAAATGCTATAATTTTTCTAGAGTATGTATTTTCAAGTAAGTCTCTAAATTTTAACCATCTAAAAAGAGAATTTCCTTTAAATACTCCCAATTCGAGAATTTCTCCTCTTAAATCAGAAGTCATGTTAAAAAACTCCAAATGAGTTATAAATTTACTAAATCTTCTAGGCTCAGCTGTTGCCATATATCCATTTTCATATTCAAAGCTCCTCTTTAAATCATATAAATTACTTTTATTCATTAATATCACTCCAGTCAATGTGTTCATCATAGTCTATATCTCTATTTGCAATTTTTCCTAATAGTTGATTAAAATATTCTGCTTTTATAGAGCCAGTACCTGGTCTTTTTACCCAAATATTTTCTTTTGTAAATTTTTCACCTTTTTTTATTGTTTTAATTGAAACTACCGTCGCAAAAGCAAAATCTATTGTTATTTGCTCTTCTTTTG
>JAGOIF010000005.1:41247-52902 GCA_017995775.1 Aliarcobacter sp. | reverse complement strand
CTTCAACTTGAGCTATAGTGTTTCCTGTATCAACAGGTATTGAAGAAATTGATTCTGTTAGGTTAACCCATCTGTCAGTATCAGCAATTCCATTTAATGAATCATTTATTGATGAAAAAATAGAATTAAATGTTGATCCATTTGAATTTCCACCTTGTTCTCCACCAGCAGCAGCTGCATCAAGTGTTTCAACTAGTGATTGGAAATTTGAAATTATTGCCATTTTATCATTAGGACCAGCACTACCTAAATCTACAGGTTGTGATAATAAAGCTTCAAGTCTATCAATAATTTCACTACCATTAAAATTATCATTATTAACTATATTATCAACTTCTTTTTCATTAAGTGATTTATTAATAATTACTAGAGTAGGATTTTGCATTCCTTCAATATTTTCTTGAAGAAATGGAACTATTCCTTTTAACTCAACTTTAATGGTTTTTCCATCAACTTTAAATGTTAATTCTACCGATTTTTGGTTATCTTTAAAACTTAAAACATAACTTGTGAAACCATTAGAAAAGATATATTGTTCACCTTTGCTAACATTAAATTGTAAATCTTTACTTAAATCTACTACTTTATCTTGACCTTGAGACTTTATTGTTAACTTCATTTTAGTTCTCCATTATTTCATGTAATGTATTTTATACTGTAATACTACAAAAATAAAGTCTCTAAAAAGTTTTTTAATTTATTTTTTTGATTTATTATTAAAAATAGATGAAAGATAACTAAAAATTCAATTATCTTTCGTGAAGGGAGTCTTGTTTAACTTTTAAAATAGGTTTTAAAATGAAGTCTAAAATAGTTTTTTTACCAGTTACAATATCAACAGTAGCTATCATCCCCGGAATAATTGGTAATCTTTTACCTTTTCTTTCTAAATAGTTTTTATCAGTTTTAACTAAAACTCTATAAAAACTTTTTCCATCTTTTGATTCTTTGTCCACAATAGTATCAGCAGAAATTTCAACAATCTTTCCATCTAATCCACCATATATAGAAAAATCATATGCGGTAATTTTAATAATTGCCTTTTGACTAGGATTAATAAAAGCGATATCTTTTGGATCAATTTTTGCTTCAACAACCAAAGCATCACTTAGTGGTACAATTTCAATTAAATCAATTCCCGATTGAACAACTCCACCAATAGTGTTAAAATTCAATTGTTTAATAATTCCATCAACAGGAGAAGTTATTGTAGTTTTTGCAACTTTATCTCTGTCTCCAACCATTTTTGCTTCAAATCTATTTATTTGACTTACAGTTTTTTGTAACTCTTTTGAAGCTTCAGCTTTAAATGTATCAATTCTTTCTTTTATTCTATTTCTTGCTTCTGTAATCGCATAATTTGATCTTGAGATTGATAATTTTGCTGTTTGTAAATCACCTCTTGTTACATTATATTCTTTTTCAATATCTAGTAAATCGTAGTTTGATTTAATTCCTCTTTCTACTAATTTTCTAATAGTTTTTCTTTGCTCTTCTATAAATCCTAAACTATCAGTTAACTTTTTTATTGTA
Organism: Aliarcobacter sp.; assembly: GCA_017995775.1. GTDB lineage: Bacteria > Campylobacterota > Campylobacteria > Campylobacterales > Arcobacteraceae > Aliarcobacter. Next base: position 51,369 of record JAGOIF010000005.1, on the reverse strand, counting down.
CTTTCAATTTCTCTTAATTCTTGCACTTTCTGATTTTCTTGACTTTGAAGTACATTTATTGATGATTGAATTTCTCTAAATCTATTTTCTAATAATAATTTTTCATTTAAATCATATCTTGAAATGTCATTTAAAACTTTTTCATCAAATTCTAATTCAGGTAAATTCTTTTGAATATCAATTTTTGACTCTATCTCTAATCTTGCTTTTAAAGCTAATAAAGATAAATATTCTTGTTTACTCTCTTCTAATGTTGCTTGAAATCTTGTTGTATCAATTTTCATCAAAGGATCATCAAATTTTACAATATCACCTTCTTTGATAAAAATCTCAGAAATAATACCACCATCCAAAGATTGTACAGTTTGAATTTTATCAGTTGGAATTACTTTTCCATTACCTCTTGCTAATTCATCAATTTCAGCAACTGCCGCCCATATTAGAAATACTAAAAAGATTCCACTTACTAATAAAAAAATTATTTTGCTAACCGAACTTGGTTTTTCATTGGAATTTGCATAAGAAGAAAATATAAATTCTAAATCTTCTTCTTTTCTATCTTCCAATCCATACAACTCTTTTATTTTAAAAATAAAATTTGTAAATATTCCAACTTTTTTTTTCTTTTCTTCTTTTTTATCAATTTTTTTAGGAGTATTTACAATAGTTTCTGAATCTGGAACAGAAATTAAATGTTCATTTTCGCTATTGATTTCTTCTTCTAATTTTAAGTTTGTACTCATTTTAACCTACTTTTGTAGTGAAAACTTCTTCTTTTGGTCCATCTACAATTACCTTTCCATCTTCAATAATAATAACTCTATCAACTAATTGTAATAATGAAGTTTTATGGGTTACCACTACTAAAGTTTTCTCTTGAACAATATTTTGTAATTTATTTATAAAAGATTTTTCTGTTTGTCTATCCATTGAATTCGTTGGTTCATCCAATATTATTATATTTGGATCGGAAATTAGAGCCCTAGCAAGAGTTACGGATTGTCTTTCACCTCCTGATAGTCCATCTCCTCTTTCTCCAACAAGTAAATCATACCCCGCTTCATGTTTACCTAAAAAATCATCTAATCCAGCAATCTTAGAAACCCTTAAAATCTCTTCATCTGAAACATATTGTTCACCAATTGTAAGATTATCTTTTACTGTACCCATAAATAAAAATGGCTCTTGAGGAACTGAACCAATTGCATGTCTTAAATCAGTTGGATCAATTTGTCTTGTATCCAAACCATCTATTAAAACAGAACCTTTTGTTGGTTCATACAAGTTCATAATAAGCTTTAATAAGGTTGACTTACCAGAGCCAATTTTTCCTAAGATTGCAACTTTTTCACCCTGTTTTATTTTTATATTAATATCTTTTAATGTTTGTCTATTTTGATCTTTATATGAGAATTGAACATCTTTTAATTCAATGTCACCTTTCAGATTTGGTCTACTTATATAGGATTTGTTTTCTTTTTCAACTGGCATTTTCATTACTTCATCAAGATTATTTAATGAAAGCATTGTTCTATCAAATTTAATAATCATTCCAACTAGTTGAGAAATAGGAGCGATTACTCTACCATTCAAAATCATCGCTGCAATTATAGCACCCATAGTTATCTCTCCCTCTTGGGCAAGATAAACACCCGCAGCAACAATTGCAATATTTGAGAATTGAGAAATAAATGCTGTTAGATATGTAACTGTTTGAGATAAGAAATGTCCTTTATCACTGTAATGAACAGTTTTTGAAACAGAATTATCCCAGTGCGTTTTCATTCTATTTTGAGCTTTTACACTTTTTATAATTTCTAAACCACTTACAGTTTCTATAAGAGTAGTTTGTTTAATCTGGTCTTCTTTTACTGATTTCTCAACTATACTTTTTAAAGGTTTCTGAAAATACCATGATAATCCTAAAGATATAATTACTGTTGCGATTGTAATATATGCCAAAGGTCCTGCAATAAAATATATCACTAAAACAAATATCAAAGCAAAAGGAAGATCCACTATTGCTGTAATTGTTGCGCTTGTAAAAAATTCTCTTACATTTTCAAAAGACTGTAATCTACTTACAAATTGTCCGGTTGATGCTGGTTTTGCTTCTAATTTAATATTTAATAAGTGACTAAATATTTTATTAGACATAATTGTATCTGCTCTTTTACTTGCTATTCCCAAAAAGTGAGAACGTAAAATTTTTAATAACAAATCAAAAAGCATTACTAAAGATATTCCTATAAATAACGCCCACAATGTCTCTATTGCATTGTTAGGAAGAACCCTATCATAAACATTCATTGTAAATAAAGGTGTTGCTAAAATAAATAGATTTATAAAAAGTGAAACTACTATTACTTGAGTATAAATACCATTGTTTCGTTTTAATGTTCCCCAAAACCACTCTTTTGGATTTTCTACTACTACTTCTTTTTCTATTCTATTATTAAAATTATATTCAGGTTTTATAATTATTACTTCACCTGTATATTCACTCTCTAACTTCTCAATACTCATTTGTGTCTCACCAGAAATCAATCCAGGGATAATAACTTGAGCAGTGCCCTCTTTTAAATTATAACTTACAAGAACGCAAGCTCTTTTTTTATCTAAAAGTAATACAGAAGGTAACGCTAGTTTTGTTATATCTTTGATTTTTTCTCTGTTTACAGTTTTTGTGATCAAACCTATACGAGATGCAGCTTGATGAAACATAGAAATGTTCATTGAAGTTTTATGTATTGGCAAACCAAAAGTTAGAGATTCGCCAGAAGTCTCTCTATTATGATATTTAGATAAAAAAAGTAGACAACCTAATAGGTCATCTACTTTTCTTCTATCTTTTAAATCTCCTAATGTCTCATCTTCTATTAAATTAGAATCATTATTTTCCAATATTTACCTTTTCTTAAAAAATCCTATTTATTATATTTTGCATATAATTTTTGATGTTTAGCTATGTTATCAATGTATGGTTTATTCGCTATTACAGATGAAGGTAGATTTTTTATAGCTTCATTTGCTTCTTTAACAGATTTAAATATACCATATATAACCTTTGCACTTTTCATTTCTGGTCCAAAAGGATAAACATAAGAATTAGCACTTTCTAAACTATTACTTGAAACGTAAGAATTAGCTTCTTCTACACCATTTGTAGTTGTAATATTAATAGTATAATAAGTCTCAGGAGCATCTAAAAACGAACCAGAAATTGGAGTAGCTTTAGCAACTTTTGTAGCAACAGGTTTAGCTTCAACTCTTACTTTTGATTCAACAACAGGCTCATCACCTAATAAAGCTTTTAAATCACTTGATTCAGTATTCATATTAGTTTGTCTTTGTTCAACAACCATATTACTTAATGCCTTATTTTCAGCACATACATCATTTTTTGAATCTAATGCTGTTTCAGTTAATAAAGATAATGAATTTAGAATTTCATAATAGTTATTATATAATTCAAATTCTCTATTTATTAAGCTTTTTTTAGCTTCATATAAAACCGTTTGAGCATCTAAAATATCTACAAAAGTTCTTGTTCCTGATTCAAATTCGCTTTTGTAAACTTCTACAATATTTTCATTTGCAACTACATAGTTTTTAAGAACTTGGATTCTGTCTTTATTTTTTAAATATCTTTGATATGTAACTTTTAAAGCTTCAACAACTTTATTTGTTACTGCATCTAATCTTTCTTTTTGTTCTGCTAAGAATAATTCTTCTTGTTTAGAAACAGCATAATCTCCACCACCATTGTATAGATTCCATGCAAGGTTTACTCTACCAAAAACTTGATTTTCTCTACCAAGTTCATTTAATGATAAATCATTATCTGTAAGTGCTTTTAATTCTAAACTTAAATTTGGTAAAAATTTAGAATCAGCTTGTGCTATTTTTTCTCTTTGTGCTTTTATTCTCTCTATTTGTTCTTGAATTTCAGTATTTTTCATAACACCTAATTCAATTAAATCTTGTAAATTATTTGGAATTTTTGACAAATCCATTTTTGGTCTACATTCATTTCCAACAGGATCTATTCCAACATATCTTTTGAAAGTAGTAATTCTTGAACTTTTTAAATCTTTTTCTTCTAAATACTTTTCTTTTACAAAGTTAAGTTTTGATTCAACTTCGTATGTTTCTAATACTTCACCACTAATTGATTCTTTTTCTTTTGCTATTTGAAGATTATCTTCATTAGTTTTAATCATATCTTTAGTTAAATTTAATAGTTCATCATATTGAACTAGACCTGTATATGCGGAAATAGTATCGTAAACAACAGTATCTATATTTCTATTTGTTCTAAATTGATTTGCAATATTATTATGCTTTGCTTCTCTTACTTGACTTGGAGTTAAATCACCATCATAAAGCATTTGGTTTAATGCAATTCCAACATTATAACCATCTTCTTGATCTGAACCATTTACTTGTCCACTAGCATTTGGTTGAGTTTTATATTTCTTATCAGAATTACTCTTTTCTAATCTTCCATCAACATCTATTCTTGGATAATAGTTTGCTTTTCTTTCATCAATATACTTTTTGAAAGCTTCTTGATTATTTTTTTCTGCAATAACTTCTGGGTTATTTGCTAAAACTTTTTCTACACTCTCTTTTAAACTTACTGCATGTAAAGAAGAGCTCACCAACACTGATATACAAGCATATTTAAATATGTTTTTTTTATACATTTTGACTCCAATATTTCAAAGAAATAACTATAAATAATTTTTATTGTTACTTTACTGATTCTAAACTTAATATATTATTAAGTGATACTATTTTAATAACGTAAAATAACTTTTTTTACTAATTAACATAAATTCAGATATTATACTATATAAATTAATAATTGAGGAAATGATTTTGCAAAAGAATACAAATTATAATAAAATATTAAAAAATTTGAATATTCTTTATATTGAAGATGAAGAAAAGATAAGAGAAAATGTAAAAAAAACTCTACTATTATTCTGTGAAAATGTTTATGATGTAGAATCAATTGATAAAGCAAAATGCGAATTATCCAACAATAGAATTGACATTATTATTTCTGACATTAATTTACCAAATTTTTGTGGCTTAGATTTTATTAAAGAACTTCGCATAGTTGATAAAACTATTCCCGTTATTATTTTAAGTGCATATACGGACAAAGACTATTTACTTCAAGCGACAAGACTTAAACTTACTGATTATTTAACAAAACCAATTGATTTTAAAAGTCTGCAAATTGCTTTATACAGATGTGTAGATGAGATTTTAGATACATCAAGATATATAGTTTCATTTAAAAATGATATTTATTTTAATGTATTGAAAAAAAAGCTTATAAATATTAAAGATAATGAAGAAATTCTATTAACGGCAAAAGAGCTGATTTTACTAGATTTATTTATAAATAACAATCATAGGGTTTTATCAATTCCAGAATTAAAATTAGCATTATGGGATGATGAATTTGAAGCAACAGAATCTGCCTTAAAAAATCTTTTAAATAAACTTCGAAAAAAAATTGGAAAAGAATCTATTATTAACATATCTGGAGTTGGATATAGACTTAACTATTAATATTTACTTAGTTATAATTTATCACTAACAAATAAGTTTTATTTAGGAAATTATGAAAGTTTTATTAATAATTACATTTTTACTGTTAAATCTTTCTGCTACTCAAAATAGTTTTAAAATTTCTTATGATTCAAACTATGCGCCTTTTTCTTATAAACAAGAGCATCAAGAAAGAGGTCTATTAATAGATATTTGGAAATTATGGGCAAAATATAATAATTACAATATTGAATTTGTAGATGGCGGTCTTTGGGAAGAAGCTATCAATCTTGCAAAAGATGAAAAAGTTGATTTTTTTCTAGGAACAAATGTTTACGAAGACTGGATGCTCGCCTCTGATTTTTTTTATGAAACAAAAATTTCTCTTTTTACAGCTTCAAAAAATAATTTTTTATTAGAAAACAATAGCAAATTAACTATTGGAATAATAAGTAAAGATTACAAAGATATTATCTTAAAAGAATTTCCCAATGCAAATATCTTAATTTATGAAGATTATAAAGATTCTGTTGCTGCCTTAACTGATAATCATATTGACTTACTTTTTGATGATAAATTAGGTGTAGAATATTTTGTTGTTCAACAAAATCAATTTCATTTAATTAAACCCATTGAAAAATTTTCGTATCTGAAAAAAATTCATGCTATTAGTGTATCTAAAGAAAAAATAGATATTTTCAATAATGGATTTTTAAAAATTCCAATTAGTGAACTTCTTGAATTAGAAAAAAAATGGATTCTTAATAAAAATGAACAATATTTTATAAATTTTAAAAGAAATATTAATCTAACAAAAGAGGAAAAAGAATTTCTAAAAAACAATCAAATAAAAGTATCCATATCTAATTCTTGGGAACCTTTTACATTTATTTCATCAAATAATGAAGCAAGTGGTATTTTAACTGAATATTGGAATCTCATTAGCGAAAAAATAAACCTGAATTTTGAGAATAAAATTTACAGCTCATTTGTTGAACAGGTTAAAAGTCTTGAGGATAAAAAATCTGATTTAGTTTATGGCATAGGAGAAACATCAAAAAGAAAAGAGTTTGCAATCTTTTCAAAAGAGTATTTAAAATTTCCAATATCAATAGTTACGAAAAAAGATGAAAATTTTATTGAAAATATTTCTATTATAAAAGATAAAAAAATTGCAATTGGAAATGACTCCACTTCTTTCAATATATTAAAAGATAAATTCCCAAATATAAATTTTATTTTAGTTAATAGTATAAAAGAAGGTTTGGAATTAGTATCAGAAAAAAAAGTTTACGCTTTCATTGATATACAGCCTGTGCTTTTATATAATATTTCAAAATACAATTTTAATGATTTAAAAATTTCTGGAAATACTAGCTTTGATTTTAGCCTTAAATTTATGATTAGAGACGATTATAAAATTTTTGAATCAATCTTAAATAAAGCCATTTCATCTATTTCATTAAATGAATTAAATACCATTATTTATAGATGGGAAAATGTGCAATTCCAAACAAAGTTTAATTATAAAGTTTTTTGGATTATTATTGCGTTAGTTGTCTTTATTTCGTTGATTTTAATTTCTAGAAATTATGTTCTTAATAATCATAATAAATATCTTAAAGTTAAGGTCGATGAAAAAACCAAAGAACTAAATGAGATAAATAAGAACCTTGAAGAACTTGTAGAAATAAAATCCAAAGAATTAATGCAAAAAGAAAATATACTAAACCATCAATCAAAAATGGCTGCTATGGGAGAAATGTTAGAGAATATTGCCCATCAATGGAGACAGCCACTATCATTAATTTCTACTGTTGCAACAGCAGCAAAATTAAAAAAAGAGCTAGAAATTTTAACAGATGATGAATTTTATGAAACAATGGAAACAATAAATAATTCTTCTCAATATCTTTCAAACACTATTGATGATTTTAGAAATTTCTTTAGTAAAGATAAAGAAGTTAGTTCTTTTAATATTAATACCCCAATAGACAAGGTTCTTTATCTTTTAAAAAATAAATTAAATAATATGAATATTCAAGTTATCAGAAAAGATGAAAATATTAATATTATTGCTTATAAGAATGAGCTTATTCAAGTAATTCTTAATATTATAAATAATTCAATAGATGCATTTGAAAATAAGAATATATCAAAGAAATTTATATTTATAGATATTCATGAAAAAAATGACAAGGTAGTTCTGATTATCAAAGATAACGCTGGTGGAATAGAAAAAGAAATAATTAGTAGAATTTTTGAACCTTATTTTACAACAAAACATAAGAGCCAAGGAACAGGAATTGGGCTTTATATGTCGCTTGAAATTATCAAAAAACATATGTTTGGAAATATCTTAGTATCAAATAAGAAATATTTTTATAATGATATTGAATATGAAGGTGCTGAATTTATAGTTGAGTTGCCTATTAAGTAGAAAGGAAGTGGTACTCCCAGTACGATTCGAACGTACGGCCTACGCCTTAGAAGGGCGTTGCTCTATCCAGCTGAGCTATGGAAGCATTAAATAGTGACTTTAAAGTAAAAAAGCTTTGAATAAAAAGTAAAGAACTTTTTATTCAAAGCTTTTAAAATGGAGCGGGAGACGAGACTCGAACTCGCGACAGTCTGCTTGGAAGGCAGAAGCTCTAGCCAACTGAGCTACTCCCGCTTCATTGATGGTGCGGATGAGAAGACTCGAACTTCCATACCGTGAGGCACCAGATCCTAAGTCTGGCGTGTCTACCAATTTCACCACATCCGCATTATATGATTTTTTTTAGAAAAAAGTTTAGTTGGTAGTCTAAACCAAAAAAAAGTGGTACTCCCAGTACGATTCGAACGTACGGCCTACGCCTTAGAAGGGCGTTGCTCTATCCAGCTGAGCTATGGAAGCAATAATAAAAAAAATGGGGTAAGTAATGGGGCTCGAACCCACGACCCTCTGAACCACAACCAGATGCTCTAACCGACTGAGCTATACCTACCACAGGTCTAAAAAATAAATGGTCGGGGCGAGAGGATTCGAACCTCCGGCCCCCTGGTCCCAAACCAGGTGCGCTAACCAGACTGCGCTACGCCCCGACAAATTTCCTTGAAGTTTCACTAAAAGTGGACGGAATTATAATAAGTTTTTGAGATTTTGTCAAGTGTTTTTTAAAGAAACTTCAAAATTCTTTGAAATTTCTTTTTTTTTCTTAAAATTGAATCAATCCATCTAGTGGTGAACTTGCACTTGCATAAGGCTTTTTAGGGATTCTTCCAGCTTTATAACCTAGTCTTCCAGCTATTACTGCATATTTCATAGCTTCAGCCATTTGTATAGGATTTTGAGCACAAGCTATTGCTGTATTAGTTAAAACACCATCAACTCCTAATTCCATTGCCAAAGATGCATCACTTGCACACCCTACTCCTGCATCAACAATTACAGGAACGCTTACTGCTTCTTTTATAAATGCAATGTTATATTTATTTTGGATTCCAAGTCCACTTCCAATAGGAGCTGCTAATGGCATAATAGCATCTGCGCCTGCATCTTCAAGTTTTTTTGCAATAATTAAATCATCACTTGTATATGCCATAACTGTAAACCCATCTTTTTTTAGAATTTCACAAGCTTTTATTGTCTCAATTACATCTGGATATAGAGTTTTTGAAAAATCTCCAATGATTTCTAATTTAATTAAATCAATTCCAGTTGCTTCTCTCATAAGTCTGAAAGTTGTAACAGTTTCTTCTGCTGTTTTACATCCAGCACTATTTGGTAAAAACTTTACATTTGTGTCTTTAAAATAATCTAATAGATTCTCTTCATTTGGATTTGTAATATTTACTCTTCTTATTGCAACTGTTATTAATTCACTTCCACTTGCTAGTGTTGCATCTTTTGTTGTTTGAAAATCTTTATATTTACCACTTCCTACGATTAGTCTACTATTTAATTCATATTTACCGATTTTTAAAATATCATTCATATTTTCTCCTAAAATTTTTTAATTATTTTTATAATTTAACGCAAATAATAACTTTGTAATTCTTTTATTTTGCTTTTTTAAGTGTTTGGTTTATAATTTTCTAATCTCTTCCACTAAATCAGACGGAATTAATGAATAATTATTTTTACAATAATTTTTTGATGCAATTGTATGGGCTAAACTCGCAGTTATTGTAGCATCCATTGAAGAATAGCCTTGAGCTAGTAAAGAGCCTATTAGACCACTTAAAACATCACCACTACCACCTTTCGCTAGGACTGCACTTCCAAATGTGTTTATGTATATCTTTTCATTTTTTGAAATGATAACATTTGAGCCTTTTAGAAGTAATACTACATTTGGATATTTCTTACAAAACATTTCTACATACTTAAATCTGTTATTTTGTAACTCTTCAATGGATATTTCAGCAACTTTACAAATACGCAATAATGAACAAAATTCTTTTGGATGGGGTGTTAAAACTATATCTTGATCTAAAAATTCACAAATTAATTCATCATGAAATAAATCCGCATCTATTATCTTAGGAATTGGCTTTGCAAGTATCTTT
>JAGOIF010000005.1:32898-41147 GCA_017995775.1 Aliarcobacter sp. | reverse complement strand
TTTTCATAACATCTCTTATCTAAAGAATTTACCTCATCAAATATCTTCTGCATGAATATTCCTTTTTATTTTCTAAATTTCCATCCGTCTGCTTCTAAAATTTTTATTATTTTCTCTTTTACATCACCTTGTAGCTCAATCCATTCATCATTAATGGCTCCACCACAAGCTAATTTTTTCTTAAGCAGCTTTAATACTTCTTTTTTATCATCTTCACTTATATTAAATCTTCCAACAAGCGTTACTGGTTTTCCTTTTCTTTTTTCATATGTAAAAACTAATTGATGTTGGTTTTTAGGAATAATTTCATTTGATGATGATTTTTTAGGGTTTTTCTTATCTTCTTTTATTGTATCAAAACTATTACCTTGAAGTTTTGCACCCATAGAAAAAGCTAATTTATCTGCAAGATTCATTTTTAAAACTCCTTTAATCTTGAATGAACATCTATATTATCCATTAATATAAAATCATTTTGTTTATATTGCTCAACCGATACACGCCCAATCATTGCTGCATTATCACTACAATATTTTAATTCACTTAAATATAAAGCCGTTCCATGTTTTTGGCATAGTTCTTCAAGTTGCGTACGTAGATATATATTTGCACTTGCACCTCCAACTATTGCAAAGTTTTTTGGAACATTCAATTTAAATAGTTTTTTTAACTTTTGCATGATGTGAAGAACTGCTGTTTTTTGGAAAGCTGCACAAATATCATATTTATCTTGCTGTGTAATTCCACCTTCACTATTTTCAAGTTTTTCTATTTGCATTCTAACTGCATTTTTAAGACCTGAATATGAGAATTCTATTTTTGGACTTTGACTAAGTGGAACTGGTAAAGTAAACTTTGAATCATCACCTTTTAAAGCATATTCTTGAACAATTGGGCCACCTGGATATCCTAGTCCTAGCATTTTTGAAACCTTATCAAAACTTTCTCCAAAACTATCATCCATTGTACTTGCTATTATTTTCATATCATTTAAACCTTTTGCTTCAATGATTTGAGTGTGTCCACCTGAAACTAATAAAATAGTCATTGGTAATATTTCATCTTTTTCAATAAACAAAGAATAAATATGCCCTTTTAGATGATTTACTGCAATCAAAGGAAGTTTTAATGCAATTGCAAGTGCTTTCGCCATTGTTACACCTTCTGTTAGCGTAACACTAAGTCCTGGGGCATTTGTAACTGATATTGCTTTTAATTTTGGAAAAAATTCTTCACACTCTTCTAGTATTTTTGGTAATGCTTCTATATGAAGTCTGGCTGCTAGTTCTGGAACTACTCCTCCATAAACACTATGTTGTAATTCTTGAGATATTTTCTTATGATAGATTAGTTTATTTGTGTTTATTTGCGTTATTGCTATTGAGCTGTCATCACATGAGCTTTCTATGCTTAAAATCATTTTACTAACTCTTCATTTATTTGACATTCATCAACTCTCTTTATCCAGTCTAAGGCACAATCTAGTTTTCCAAATCCTGAAGCTGCATTTATATGCCCTGCATCTTCCATAATTTTCATACCGATATTTAATTTTGATTGAAGCTCTATTGCTTCTTCTATACTCATATATGGATCATTTGTTGATGCTGCCATAATAATTTCTTTTGCTTTTAAATCTTTTGCTATTGGATATGGGAAAAAAGTTTTTGCTTCTTCAATAGTTCTATTTCTAGAAACTGGTGCAACTAACATTAATTTATCAAGTTTTATATCTAATTCATCACAAACGTGAAACCAAAGTATATTTGCAAGGGAATGACAAACTACAATATCTGGTTTAAAATGTTCTAACTCTTTTTTTAAAAAATCTTTCCACTCTTGTAATTTTGGATTATTTTTATTTGGAAAAGATGGAAAAGAAACTATATAGTTTTCTTTTATCAAATCCATTGCTAGGTTTGCTTGCCAATGTGGAAAATCGCTCCCACTAAGACCATGAAGTATTAAAACTCTTTTATTCAATCTTTAGTCCTTTTAATAATTTTTCACACATCTAACATATTTCTTTTTTTTTCTATTATCAAAATATGGTGTGCCACTTACAAAATGCATATAATCAGCATTAAACCACAATGTTCTCCAATGTGCTTTAAATGCCCAATATCCATCTGGAACATTATATTTAAATGCTTTATTTACATAATTTTTTGTATTTTTCTTATCAACAATTAATTCAAACTCTTCAATAGTTGCTAGTCTCCAAAGAGTAAACTCTTTATACTTTAAATCTTTACAATATTTTTCTGCATCTTCATGATTTTTCAAAACTTTTATAACAGATACATCATCAATCCACATTAATTTTGCTTTATCGTCTATTACAATCTCTTTTGAATTATCCCTATAAATTCGCGCATCAACAAATGTGTATAATATAAATAAAAAAAATAGATATTTCATCAATTATCCTTTATATTGGATACTTCAAACTTTCCTCTTATTAGTTGTGAGTTTACATTTTCATCTAATAATTCAATGGTAAGTTTATAATCAGTCTTATAAACTAAACCAACTAACTGTTTGTGTGAAGTCTTCTCTTCTTTAATTGTACTATGTTTTTTCCATTCATCAAATTTTTCATCGTATAACTTAGTTATATCTTTTTCAAAACTACTTCTTGTGTAAATTAGATATATAACAATAGCTATTAAAATTCCAAAAGGAATTAGTAAATCAAGCCCCACAATAATTTCTCACTTCTTTATCTATTAAAAAAATATCATCTATTGATTTTGCTTTTATATTATTAAATTTATTTATAGCATCTAATGTAATTTTTGAAACATCTAAAAATCCTACTTTAGAATCCAAAAATTTAGCAACTGCAACTTCATTTGCAGCATTTAAAACTACACCTAAATCAAGATTGTTTAATACTTCATCTTTGATTTCCCAAATTGGATATCTTGAAGTTTCTATTTTTCTAAACTCTAAGTTTGCAACTTCTACTAAATCAACTGGTTTTAAAATCTCTTCATCAACTTTGCCTAAAATTGCATAGGCAATTGGAAGTTGCATAGAAGCATTTGCTATGTGTGCGGTTGTGCTTCCATCTTTAAAGTTTATAAATGCATGAATTAGTGATTTTGTTTCGATTATTGCATCAAGTTTTCTAATATCAAAAAGCCAAGCAGCTTCAAGAAGTTCAAACATTTTATTTGTCATTGTTGCACTATCTATTGTGATTTTATTTCCCATTGACCAGTTTGGATGGGCAAGTGCTTCTTTGATTGAAACATTTTTTAACTGATCCAGCGGATAATCTCTAAAAGAACCTCCACTAGCTGTAATCATCATAGAATCTACTTTTTTATCTTGTAATAAATACCAAAGCCCAAAGTGTTCACTATCTATTGGATTTAGTTTTGTTTTGTCTATAAATTTTCCAGCAGCTACTAAAGATTCCTTATTTGCAAGGGCTATTTTTTTGCCACATTCTATTGCTTTTAATGTGGGTTTTAAACCTAAAAAGCCCACAAGGGCATTTACAACTGTTGAAGTTTTACTTTGCTCAATTGATTCTAATATAGCTTCTTCTCCAAAAGAAACATTGTCATGGCAAACTAAAGGTATATCTTTAGCTTGCTCAATAACAACTTTTTTTGGTTTAAACTCTTTTATTTGTTCATTTAATAAATCTATATTTTTACCAGCAACTAAAACTTCAACATTTAAGTTAAATTTTCGTGCAATATTTAGTGTATTTACACCAATAGAACCTGTACTTCCAAGAAGTATCAAATCACAATCCTAAGAAGAACTAACATAGCAATAGCACCAAATAAATATCCATCAGTTCTATCTAAAACTCCACCATGTCCTGGTAATAAAGTTCCACTATCTTTAACTCCTGCTTCTCTTTTTAAATAACTTTCAAATAAGTCTCCAAATATTGAAGCAAAAGAAACAACCGATGCAATTACAATTGCTGAAACTATATTTATTCCCTCAGGTGCAAAAACTGTTCCAAAAATAACTGCAAAAAGAACTCCACCTACAACACCTTCGATAGTTTTATTGGGACTTGTTTCACTAAATAGAGTTTTTCCAAATGATTTACCAACAAAATATGCACCAATATCTGTACTTGCAACAATAATAAGTAACCATAAAAGAGTCATAACACCATATTCACTATATAAAGCTAATAAAAATAAATACGATGCCGTTGGATATAAAAGAGGTAAAAATAGTTTTTGATTTAATGTTTTTTTATAAGCTAATTGAGACGCATAACCAATTGCAACTATAAAAATCAAATCTACTGGCATTGGGTAAAAGAATGCAGCAAACCATAAAAGCGATGTATATACATAAATACTATCACTTTTTAAACCATAAAGTTTTTTTGATTCAGAAATTGAAATCATTAACATAATTCCAAACACTAACCAAAATAGGAAATATGAATCAATGTAGCCAAGTACTAACATAGCTAGAATCAGAATAATCCCTGTTTTTATACGAGTTGAACTCTCTTTTATTATAGTAATCATTTATCAAACCTTGAATTTAAAAGTTCGTGATTATACTGCAATTTGGCTTTTTATTGGTTTTTTTTAGTATTTTTCAATTATTTATGAGTAAAGTGTAAATATCCTCTACTATATTAAAGGATATTTACGAATGAATTATAATAATCCAGAAAGAGATCTTACAAGACCTTTTGATAGTTCAGCTTGTGCTTCTTCAAATTCAAGATTCACTTGATTTGCAGTACTTACAACTCTTGTTCTATAAATTTTCCATTGAACATTGTTTGTATTTACATTTTGACTAATTGTTGATGTTGTTCCTTGCTCTGAATAATTCTCTTCATTTTGAGATATTTTTTCATCAAGTGCTGGTCTTTGTCTTATTTCAACATCTGCAACCATTGTGTAATAAATATCTTTTACCATCGTATCAGCAACTAGCCCAACAATTGCGCCAACAGCTGCACCAATACCTATATTATTTCCAGAACCTCCTGTTACAGCTGATACACCTGCACCTAAAAGTCCTCCTCCAAATCCACTTTTTAATGCACTATCTGAATCTGTTGCATCTGTTTTCCCTACTTGTAAAACATTTGCTTGAATCATAAAATATGCTTCTTCTGGATTTGTTACAACTTTAAAACCTTTTGCTTGAATTGCTGCTTTTATTTGCTCTTCTATGTCTATATTTTTATCTGTTGTATTTCTAATTTTTATATATACTATTTGTTTTTCAAGGGCAACTGGTTCTAAAAATATAGAATCGCTCATTTTCGTTTGAACTTCTAAATTTCTTTTTTCAATCGCAGTTGCTGCTGCACCACAACCTGATATAAATAGACCTGCTACTAAAGTTGAAACAATTAATATGCTTATGTTAAAAAATGTTTTCAAATCTTTCCTTTAAATTTTTTTGCAATCATACTCAATAAATCATTTAAAATTGTGTAATGATTAAATCTTAACAACAATCGTCGTATAAGGGTTATATAAAACATTTGCGCCTGATTGTATTTTGACATTTCTTCGTTGGGTAAAATCTACTTCATAAACTCCACTTTGTACAGAAAATTTTGCACATAATGTTGCTGCTTGTTTTATAACACTATCTGGGATAGTTTTTTTTGTATTTTGAACTATCACGTGACAAGATGGTCTATCTTTTAAATGAAACCAAAAATCACTTGCTTTTGAATTTTGTAAAAGATATATATTTTCTCGCTCACTAGTTCCAAGCATTATTTTATATCCTTCAAAAAAGAAACTTTCATAACTTTGTGCTTTTTTTGTCTTTATCTGGTTTTTTTCTTTTTTTGGTGATAAAAACTCACACTCTTCTATTGATTGTGTATTTGATATGTTGTTCATCAATCTTAATAAAAATTCTAATTTTTCATCTAAGTTATCTTTTTCTAAAGAGATATTTGAAGCTTTTTGTTTTGCTCTTTTTGCTTTTTTAAATAATTCATTTGAATATCTTGATGCAGATGGTTTTTCTTCTAAATCTATTTCTATCTCAACACCACTATAATCATGCACTTTGAATAGTTTTTGATATGGTTTAATATTATGTAAATTTGAAAGTATTAAATTTGCTTTTTCATAAAGTTCTTTTGCTTCGTTTTCAAGCTCTTCTTTTTTTGGCAAGGAATCAATAGTCTTTTTTAATTTCTTTGCTTTTTTATCTATTTGGGAGATTTTTTGCTTTTTTATATTTTCTAAATTTTGTCTCTCTTTTTCTTCAAACAACTCATATAAAGTCCCTTCTATATTTTCAACTTCTTCCATTTTTGGAATAAAGGTCTGTTTTGGAACTTCATCTAACTTTATTCCAACTTTTACAACTCTACTTGATGAAAATTCATCTATATGCCTTAAAGCTTCGATAATCACTCTATTTTCATCTAATACTATTATATTTGTGTGTTTTCCTGTGAATTCTAACTGTAATATAGTTGTTTGTTTTTTATATGATGAAGATGAATTTACTCTTATATTTATAATTTTATCATCATTATAAAGCTCTATATTTTCGATATTAGAATTATTAAATCTTTTTTGCAATGCAATATCAAAAGGAGCATTAAAATCTTTTTTTGAAGAGATTATATTTTTTGATTTAAAAATCATACTATTGTTTTTTGCCATATCAAAATATAAGATATTCTTATTATTAAACTCAATAATAATTATATTGTTATCGATTCTTTTAATATATTTAATGTTTTGGGCATCTTTTTGCAAATATTCTGTTATTTTTTTGAGTAGAAAATACTTCATTTGTTTTCTCTTTTAATTATTAGTTTAGTTTATAAGTATTTTTTTATAAATGTTAGTTACAATTATAACTAAGTTTTCATTAGGAGTATAATATGAAATTATTAAAAGTTATTATGGCAGGAACATTGGCTTTAGGAATTGCAACTTCATCTTTATCGGCTGATGCTGTTAAAGGTCAAAAATTATATAGTAAATTACTAAAAGACCCTTGTGGTATGACAGGTGCAAAATTTGCAGCTAAACATTCTCAAGAAGAGTGGAAAGCATTAAAAGCGTCTGGGAAATTTGAAGAAGAAGTTATTAAAATTTGTCCAAATGTAAAAGCAGGAGATATTAAGGATTCAGTTCAAGAACATATTATTGATTTTGCTGTTGAATTCGCAAGTGATTCAGGAAACGTTCCATCTTGTTAATAACAATTTTGTAATTAATAAGCTAGTTAAAGGGTGAGAAATCTCACCCTTTTTTTATGCTTTAATTTTATCTATTTTGTTATAATTAAAAATATATTTAGAAAAGGAAATCTATGAAAAAAAGTCTAATAATGCTATCTGCGGTAGCAGCATTTTCTACAGTATCATTTGCAAGTGATATGAATAAGGAGATGTTAAATCAAATCCAAGCTTTAAAAGCACAAATTGAGGCTTTAGAAAAAAAAGTTTCAGAACAAGAAACAAAACCAGTTGTTCAACAAACTGTTGTTGATGAAAAAAGAATAGAAAAAATAGAAAAAAAACTTGAAACTGTTTCAAATACAGCAACAGCTGCAAAAGTTCAAAGCGGTAATGATAACCTAAAATGGGATGTTGATTTTAGAACACAAGTTGATAATATTCAATATAAACACGCTGATGGAACAAAATCAAAAAATGATGCTTTATTAACAAATAGATTATGGCTAGGAATGGGATATAAAGCTGATGATAATTCATCATTTCATGGTAAATTATCTTACAATAAAGCATTTGGAGATACAGCAAATCACTCTCAATCAAATACAAATCCAGGATATGCAAACTTCGACTGGGTTACAAATGAAAATGCAACAGATAATACAATTAAACTAAAAGAAGCTTATTGGTTATACTCAAATGATACTTTCTTAGGAACAAATGTTCCATGGAATGCATCAGTTGGTAGACGTCCTTCAACAGATGGTTTACCTATTAATATTAGAAATAATCAAAAAGCAAATTCTCCTTTATCTCATGTTGTTGATGTTGAATTTGATGGTTTTTCAGTTAGATATGATACTCAAGAACTTACAGGACTTACAGGTTCATGGTTCAAAATTTGCGGTGGTAGAGGTTTAACTAATGCAAAACCTAGATTCCAATTTGATGGAACTGATTATGCAAATGATGATACTAAGAATGCAAATATAGATATGTTAGGATTTATTGCTGTTCCTTATGATAATGGTCAATATTCTGTTCATCTAAATTATGCACATGCTTGGAATTTAATTGG
>JAGOIF010000005.1:18570-32798 GCA_017995775.1 Aliarcobacter sp. | reverse complement strand
GATTCTGAAGTTGGAACATCTGTTTGGTTAGGAATAAATGCTCCTTGTCCAATTAGTCCTGATGATTCAAGAATTGGATTTGAATGGAATAAAGGTAGCAAATACTGGAGATCTATGACTTATGGTGAAGATACATATGCTGGAAGTAAAATAGCAACTCGTGGTCAAGCTTGGGAAGTTTATAGAAATCAAAATTTAACAAAAGCTTTAAGTTTCGGAGTTAGTTATGTTTATATGGAATATGACTACACTGGTTCAAATTCATTTTTTGGAGCAGAAGGAACGCCTATGACAATGGCAGAAGCTCAATCTCAAAGACAAAATCCTGTTGAATCAGCGCAAGATGTTAGAGCTTATATGAGATATAAATTCTAATAAAATAAAAAGAGGTTCTCCTCTTTTTATACTACTTTACTTGATTTACTTAAAATTATATTTATCAAATTTATAGATTACTTTTTCTGCTAATTCAATCATCTTTATATTTAAAAATTTAAAATCTTTATTTTTCATTTGAACTAATAATTTATCATAAGCATTAGAATATGGATATAAAATAAAATATATATACTCTTTTGATTGAGATTCTTTATTTAACTCTTTAAACCATAAAGCAAGTAATGAAAAATATAACATCGATGGATTAAATTCTTCATTTTGTTTAAGATTCTTTGATATTTCGGTATTAATAAAATTGTATCCATCTAAAATAGCTTTAATTCGATAATGTTTTCTATTTTCTAAATAGTAATTTTGAGATAATGTAACATTTAGAATTTGTTTTAACATATCATTCCCAATATTGTTAAATTCTTCTAGGATCTCTTTATCTACACCATAATTTTCTAAATCTTCATTATCTTTATATGATAGAATCAAGTCTTTACAAAATAACAATAAGCTTTCGGTTTTTATTTTTGATAAGTTTAAAATCATAAGTAATTGTAACAAAATTTCACTAAATTAAGTTATATCTCATTAAGTTTAAGTCACATTGAGGTAAAATAAACGTAATTTAATAAATAATTAAGAAAAAAAGGAATTTATTGGAACCTATTGGTATATTAAAAGATGGTCAAGTATATGACCTTCAAACTGCTCTGGCTTTAAATATCCAAGGAGATGAGATTAAAGCCGATGATTCAAAAGAGTCATTAGACATCTTAAGACACTCATGCGCTCATATGATGGCACAAGCTATTAAAGAACTCTATCCTGAAGCAAAATTCTTTGTGGGACCCGTTGTAAAAGAAGGGTTTTATTATGACTTTAAAGTAGAAAGTAAAATTTCTGATGAAGATTTACCTACTATTGAAAAGAAAATGAAAGAAATCGCAGATAGAAAACTTCCTATTACTAGACATGAAACTACAAAAGAAGAATTCTTCGAGAAATTCAAAAATGATGAATTAAAACAAGCTGTTTTAAAAAATATCAAAGATGACATCTTAACAATATATAAACAAGGTGATTTTGAAGACTTATGTAGAGGTCCTCACTTACCTAATACTAGAATGATTAGATCTTTCAAGCTAACAAGAGTTGCTGGTGCATATCTTGGTGGTGATGAAAAGAATGAAATGATTACTAGAATTTATGGTATTGCATTTTTTGATAAACAAGCTTTATTTGATTACTCAAAAATGATTGAAGAAGCTAAGAAAAGAGATCATAGAAAGTTAGGAACGGAGTTAGAGCTATTTACATTTAATGATGATGTTGGAGCAGGACTTCCAATGTGGTTACCAAACGGAGCAAGACTTAGAAGTAAACTTGAGCATATCTTATATAAATCACACAGAATTAGAGGTTATGAACCCGTAAGAGGACCTGAAATATTAAAAGCAGAAATGTGGAAAATATCTGGTCACTATGCAAACTATAAAGAAAATATGTATTTCACTACTATTGATGAACAAGAGTATGGAATTAAACCAATGAACTGCGTTGGTCATATTCAAATATTTAAAAATTCTTTAGTATCATATAAAGATTTACCAAAAAAACTTTTTGAATATGGTGTTGTTCATAGACATGAAATGTCAGGAGCAATGCATGGATTATTTAGAGTAAGAGAGTTTACTCAAGATGATTCACATATCTTTTGTACTCAAAACCAAATAAAAGAAGTAATTTTTGAAGTTTTAGAGTTCGTTGATTCATTACTTAAAATGTTTGATTTTAAATATGAAATCGAAGTTTCTACAAAACCTGAAAAAGCAATCGGTGATGATATCTTTTGGGAGAAAACTACAAAAGGTATTATGGATGCTTTAGATGAGAAAAACATTTCTTATGAAATTGATGAAGGTGGAGGAGCATTTTATGGTCCAAAAATCGACATTAAAATTCTTGATGCTATTGGAAGAAAATGGCAATGTGGTACAGTTCAAGTAGATATGAATTTACCTCAAAGATTTAATGCAGAATTTATCAATGAAAAGGGTGAAAAAGAGCAACCTGTGATGATTCATAGAGCAATTTTAGGTTCATTTGAAAGATTCATTGGTATTCTAACAGAACACTGTGCTGGTGAGTTTCCTTTCGCCATAGCACCTACTCAAGTAATTTTTGTACCAATAGCTGATTCACATGTTGAATATGCAAAAGAGTTACAAAGAGAGTTACAAGAAAATGATATGGATTCTAAAATTTTTGATATGAACGAAAGTTTAAACAAAAGAATTAGAATGGCTGAGAAACAAAGAGTTCCAATGATAGTTGTTATTGGTGATGAGGAAGTTGCTAATAGATCTGTTGCTTTAAGAAACAGAAGAACAAGAGAACAATCAAATATGAGCAAAGATGAATTTGTATCAATGCTTATTGAAATAATCAAAGGGAGTGCAATTTGAGTAAAGACAAAAGAAAAGACGATGTAATCATGAATGAAATGATTACAGCTAAAGAAATTAGATGTACAAGTGACGAGGGAACAAATTACGGAATTATTAGTACAGCAGAAGCATTAAAAATTGCTGATGAATTAGGTTTAGATTTAGTTCTTATTGTTCCTGATGGAAAGCCTCCTGTTGCTAAAATCATGGATTATGGTAAATTTAGATATCAATTAGAAAAAAAGAAAAAAGAAGCGAAAAAGAATCAAAAAGTAATCGTTGTAAAAGAGATTAAACTTTCTGTTAAAATTGCTGAAAATGATGTTAACTATAAAGTAAAACATGCAAGAGAATTCTTAGAAGAAGGAAATCATGTTAAGTTTAGAGTTTTTCTAAAAGGTAGAGAAATGGCAAATCCTCAAGCAGGAGTTGATGTTTTAAACAGAGTTTGGCCAATGATTGAAGATTTAGCAGTAATGGACAAAGAACCAAAATTAGAAGGAAGATACGTAAATATGATGGCTCTTCCTAAAAAAGACTAACACTTAAAAATATAAAGAAGAGATTTTCTCTTCTTTTCTCCCTTTTCCTATCCAAAAAATATATTCACTTTAAAGTTAAGTTAATAAAAATTTAAGTATAATGCAAAACTTTTTCATATAATTTATGAAAACGCAAATTTATAAGGAGGATTCTTCAATGCCAAAAATGAAAAGTGTTAGTGGCGCTTTAAAAAGATTTAAAGTGAAGAAAAACGGGTCAATCAAAAGAGGATCAGCTTTTAGAAGCCATATCTTAACTAAGATGACACAAAAAAGAAAAAGAAATCTACGAGGACCAAAAACTGTTCATAAAACAGATGCTGGTAGAATACTTGTAGCTTTATGTAAAGCGTAATTACTTAAAATTTAAGTAATTTGTCCCTCCATCCATGATGGAAAAGTTCAGCATTTGCTGACACCTTATTTCAAAATAATGGTAAAGAAAGGAAATATATATGCCTAGAGTTAAAACTGGTGTTGTTAGAAGAAGAAGACATAAGAAAGTATTAAAAGCTGCTAGAGGTTTTTTTAGTGGTAGAAGAAAACACTTTAGAAAAGCTAAAGAACAATTAGAAAGATCTTTAGTTTATGCTTTTAGAGATAGAAGACAGAAAAAAAGAGACATAAGAAAATTATGGATTATAAGAATCAATGCTGCTTGTAGATTAAATGATATTAACTACTCAAGATTCATGAACGGATTAAGATTATCTGGAATTGAATTAGATAGAAAAATCTTAGCTGATATGGCTATGAATGATTCTGCTGCATTTGCATCTTTAGTAGTAACTGCTAAGGGCGCACTAAAATAAATTTGCAAACACTAAAAAAGGGAAGTGAATAATTTCACTTCCCTTTTTTTATGCCTGAAAAAGTGAATTTTTACTCTAAAGGCTCATTTACATCAATCTTACAATCTTCACCTTGACAAGTTATATTTGCATCAAAATATAAAATTTCTGATATATCAATATTCTCTTTTTTTAATTTTACCCAAGCTTCAATAGATCTAGCACCAGCTGAACAATGAAAAACAATTGTTTTATCTTTTGGAAGTTTTTCAAATAATTCTTTTGCACTTAATTTATCTGCTTCAATATTTATTGAGCCTTTAATATGCCCTTTTTCAAAATTTTTCGCACTTAAAACATTTACAATTTGAATATATTTTGGAACCTTATCTTCAAGAATTTGAGCTTTTAACCACTCTCCATCAATTGTTCCTTCATCACTTCCTAGTTTTGCACCATTTGTACTAAACTCTTTTTTAACTTTTATAGGTTCAACTGTTTTTACTTTTGTTATTGCCGTTGTAGCTAGTCCTGCTTCTTTCCATGCTGGAAGTCCACCTGCGTAAACAGAAACATTTTTATATCCCAGTGAATATAATTTATTTGCAACAATATTTGATTTTTCACATGCAAATCCTGCACAAAATGCAACAATTTTTTCATTTTTATCAATAGGAAATCTTCCAATTAATTTATCTAAATTTGTATCAGGAATTGAAATACTTCCAGGAATTGTTTCTTGAAAAAACTTAACTGCTGGTCTTGCATCTACAAGTAAAGCACTATTATTTTCTTGATAAGATTTTATTACAGGTGTTCCCACTTCTAAATAACTCTTTTGTGCCCATTGCGGCTCACCTGCTGAGTATACTTTTACGTTTTTATGACCTTTATCTTTTAGTAATTGTGCAACAATAGGACTTTTCTCACAAGAATAACCTCCACAATAAACAATTAATTCTTTATCTTTTGGTAAGTCTGCTATTAATTTATATCCATTTTCAAAATCTGTATCTGGAATATTAAAACTTGAAGGAATTGTTCCTCTTTCATATTTTAGGGCAGGTCTTGAATCTATCAATATAGATTCCGTTGCCCCTCTATTTCCCATACCAATCTTCTTTTGAACATAATCAAAATCAACTTGCTCTAATTTATTTTTTTTAATCAATTCTGCAACTATTGGAGATAATTGATTTTCTTGTGCATTTACATGAGTAATGCTCAATAATGCAACTACTGCTAAACTAGTTAATATCTTTTTCATTATTTTCCTTTTTTAAAAAATCTAATCATTAGCCTTGGAAGTAATAACACAATATAAACTATTGCTGTAAAAACTATAGGATGTAACATTCCTAATCCATAAGCACCAGAATTTGGAAAATTCTTTAAGTGCTGTAATGGATATTCTAAAAATTCTTTATAGTGCATAACTATTGTTAAACCTACTAGAATTATTATAAATATTTTTAACTCTTTTTTCAAAATTTATCTTATGCTTTTCCGCTTAACATTCCATACTGAGTCATTGGTTTTAATAAATAAACTTTTAATAACCACCAAATATATCTTTCTTGTGTTGGATCAAGTGGGAAAGAAGGAGTTGGTTTTGCTGTCCAGTCAAATTCTGCAAGCATTACTTTTCCAATATCTGTAATTAATGGACAAACAGTATAACCTTCATATTTAGATGTTAACTCTTTCCCTTCCATAACAGAAACTAAGTTATCTACAAGCACTTTATATTGTTTTCTAACACTTCCACCTGTTTTCCCCATAGGAACAGCTGCAATGTCTCCAATAGCAAAAATATTGCTATATTTTACGTGTTGTAATGTTTCTTTATTAACAGGAACCCAACCTTTTGCTGAACCAATTGCTGATTTTCCTATTTCATCTGGCGCTTTTTGTGGAGGAGTGATATGTAAAAAGTCAAAAGGTACTTCAACACTTAAATGTTTAGTAATCATTTCATACTCTTCTAAATCTTTATCATAAGCACCTTTTTCTTGCCAATGTTTGTCAAATATTGCTGTTTTTTTCGCGATATTAACTTCAACTAAATTGTGATTAAAGTTCCATTTCATATCTCTTGCAATAAATTGTTTCTCAATAGCATCTGCATACTCTTTTACACCAAATAGTTTTCCACTATCTGCAAAAAATGATAAATCTGCATTTTCTCTAGCACCAGCTTCAACTAATCTAGCATTTGTAAGATACATTACTTTTTTTGGTGCTCCACCACATTTAATAGCAGTTGCAGGATCTGTAAATACACCTCTTACTTTTTGTCCACTTTTAGCTTTTTGTATAAACTTTTGCATTTGATCCCACATTGCAACTGCTGAATCAATATTATAAACAGAAGCAATTCCTGAATCACCAAAAGTTTTTAAGATTTTAGAAGCATCTCCAGCACTATATGCATCTCCAACTTCTTCTAAACCTTTAATTGCTCCATAATCTAATGTTACTCCAGCAGCAACAACTAAGAAATCATAAGAAATTGTTTCACCTGATTCTAGTGCTACTGTATTAGATTCAGGATTGAATTCAACTGCTTTATCTTTTAATATTGTTACACCTTTTGGTACAAAATCACTTGTATTGTAATCAATATCAGCTTTTGTATAAACACCTGATGCAATTAATGTAGTTCCTGGTTGGTAAGATACTGATTTTGGATTTGGCTCAATGATTGTAATATCTGGATTAGATAAAGTATTCACAAGTCTAGCTGCTGTTGAAATCCCAGCTAATCCACCACCGATAATAAGAATTTTCCCTGTAGCTTCACTTGCTTTTAATTCTGTATTAGCTTGTGATTCAGTTCCACCTACTAAATAAGCGGCACTTCCAAGCCCTGCTAATTTAAAAGCTTCTCTTCTAGAAATCCCTGATTTTTTTAATTCTGAATCAACTAGTTCTAGTGCTTTATCTAGTTCATTTTTTGCCATTTTAAACTTCCTTTATTTATGTGAAATAATATACATTTAGCATATCAAAAAAGTTATAATAGGACACTTATATAGTAAATAGATTCAGTTATCAGAATTATTATATTTACTTATATACTCAAATGATTTTTCATAGTCATCTTTATTATTAATGTTTAAGAATTCTTTGTCATCGTGGAAATGTATCATTTTAAATTTATTATTTCTTATTAAATAAGCAATTTTATGTATATCATTTTCAATCATATTTTTAATTGTTGAACTTATAGTTGATGAAAAAACTCCGCAAAGATTATGAGTTTTTTCTGTTTGTGCAATACAAATATCCACATCTTTTGATTCAGAAATAAGTTTAGAAATTGAGTCAATTGAAACAAATGGTGTATCAACTGTTATTATGAAAATTTTTTGATCTTTTAATTTATCAAATATAGTATTAAGTGCAAGAATCGGAGAAAAAACATCTTTATTTTCATCTAATATAAGTTCATTTTCAGTAATAAAATCAAATTTATTAACTTTTGAAGATAAATAAATATTTTTAAAATATGGTTTCAATCTTTGATACTGGAATTGTGTTAGAGTTTTTGAAGAAGAAAAAGGAAGAAGAGATTTATCTTCTCCCATTCGAGAGCTTCTACCTCCACATAAAATTACACATGAAATTTCAAATGGAAGTATACTCATAAGGTTTATAAACTTCTTGGATCTGTAATATATCCAGAAATGGCACTTGCTGCTGCAACGGCACTATTTGCTAAATATATTTTTGAGCTTCGTGAACCCATTCTTCCAACAAAGTTTCTATTAGTTGTAGAAATACAAACTTCACCATCACCTAAAATTCCCATATATCCACCTAAACACGCACCACATGTAGGATTTGATACAACTGCACCTGCATCAATTAAAATATCAATATATCCTAGTTTTGTAGCATCTCTTAGGATTTTTTGAGTTCCTGGAGTTACTATTAGCCTTACGTGCTGTGCACATCTTTTACCTTTTAAGATTTCAGAAGCTACTTTAAAATCTGATAATCTTCCATTTGTACATGATCCAATAAACACTTGATCAACTCTAATATTATCAGTAACTGCTTGATTTACACTATGACCATTTGATGGTAAAAATGGATATGCAATAACAGGATTTAATGCTTCAACATCAATAATAATTTCTTGACAATAAACTGCATCAGCATCACTATAATGAATTTTTGGTTCTGCTCTTAAACCACCATTTAACTCAGCTGTTTTATCTAAAAATTCTTTTGTAATTTCATCATAAGCAACAATTCCATTTTTAGCACCTGCTTCAATAGCCATATTACAAAGTGAAAATCTATCATCCATACTTAAATATTGGATTGTATCACCTGTAAATTCTAAAGCTTTATATAAAGCTCCATCAACACCAAGAATTCTAATAATTTCTAAAATTAAATCTTTTCCAGTTACATAAGGTCCTGGCTTTCCTTTAAATACAACTTTGATTGATTCAGGAACTTTAAACCAGTTTCCACCTGTAATCATTCCAAAAGAAATATCTGTTGAACCCATACCTGTTGAAAATGCTCCTAAAGCACCATGTGTACATGTATGCGAATCGGCACCAATAATAACATCACCTGGTAATACTAAACCTTTTTCAGGTAAAAGTGCATGTTCGATTCCCATATCTTTTTCATCAAAGAAATATTTTAAATTGTGCTTTGCTGCAAAAACTCTTGAGATTTTTGCTTGATTAGCTGATGCTATATCTTTTGCTGGAATAAAGTGGTCAAGAACAATTGCAAAACCTTCTGGATTTACTAATTTCTCAAAACCACCATCTTCAAATGCTTTTATAGAAATCGGAGTTGTAATATCATTTCCAATTACCATATCAATAGAACTTCTTACGATTTCTCCTGCAAATACTTTTTTACCTACGTGTTCACTAAATATTTTTTCTGTTATTGTTTGACCCATTTCAGTTATTCCTGTTATTTTCTAAAATTTCTTAAATTATAGCTAAATTCATTTTAAGCTTCAAAATTCATGATTTAATATTTTTGTTCTTTTTTTCGTCTTTAATTTGTATTATTTGTTTGTAAATTATAATTGCAACTGCTATGTTTATTATCACATCTGCTATATTAAATATTGCAAATTCAAAACCATAATGCCAGTAAAAATAATCCACAACTCCACCATAGGTAAATCTATCTAAAATATTCGATAAACCACCAGCATAAAGTAGTGTGATGGGTAAATAATACTCTTCATATACCTCTTTATTTTTCAATAAATAAAGAGTTCCCGCAACTATTAATAAAAGTTGTATATATTTTAAATACTCTTGTAAAAATGATAAAAGTGAAAAGGCAACCCCATAGTTATATGCCAATTTTAATGACATATAAGGACCATTTACATCCCAATTAAGATTTGCAAAACCATATTTAACCACTTGATCTAGTATGAAAATTATTGAAAATAATAATATTCCTATTATTAACTTTCTTTTCATAGTGCCTTTTTAAAAAATGCTTTTAAAGTTTCGATTCCTTCTTCAACATCTTTTTTCTTTTTACCTTCAAGAAGTATTCTAATTTTATTTTCAGTTCCTGAGTATCTAATTAGATCTCTCATTCCTTTTTCTCTAATAGGCTTTAAAATTGCATTTAAACCTTCTATTTTGTCTAAAGGAATTTTTTCAGTAACCTTCATATTTAATAAAGTTTGAGGATATAAATCAAATGGATTTAAAACTTCACTGGCTTTTTTCCCTGATTTTAAAATCAATGCAAGCACTTGTAAAGCAGAAGCTAAACCATCTCCTGTTTTTGCAACATCAGAGAAAATTATATGTCCACTTTGCTCTCCACCAAAATTAATACCTTTTTCTTTCATTACTTCAAGAACGTGTTTATCACCAACGTCTGATCTATATAAAGCAATTTTATCTTTTGCTAAATAATCTTCTAATGCTTTATTTGACATAACAGTAGCAACGCAAGCATTACCTTTAAGTAATTTTTCTTTATTTAAAAATGTACATAAAGCACCAAGTAATTTATCGCCATCAACGATTTCACCTTGCTCATCAACTACTACTAATCTATCAGCATCACCATCAAGGGCAAGTCCAATATCAGCTCTGTACTCTTTTACTAATTTCGCAACAGCTTCAGGATGCATAGCTCCACAGTTTTCATTTATATTAAATCCATTTGGTTTATTGTTTATTACAATAACATCCGCGCCAAGTTCTTCTAAAATTGTAGGTCCTACTTTATAAGCAGCTCCATTTGCACAATCAAGAACAATTCTTAAACCAGAAAGATTTAAATCTTTTGGAAATGAGCTTTTAATTGAAACAATATATCTTCCAATAACGTCATCAATTCTCTTTGAAGCTCCAATATTTCGACCTGTTGCTTGCTCATTTATTAACAAATCATTATCATTGAAGATATCTTCAATTGCTTTTTCACAAGCAACACTTAACTTATCTCCATGATTATCGAAAAACTTAATTCCATTATCTTCAAAAGGATTATGTGATGCACTAATCATAATTCCAGCATCACATCTCATACTTTCTGTTAAGTATGCAATAGCAGGCGTTGGCATCGGTCCTATTTGAATAACATCGTATCCAACGGCTGTTAATCCACTAACAAGTGCATTTTCAATCATATATCCACTTCTTCTAGTGTCTTTTCCTACAAGAATTTTTTTTCTTATTGAATGTTTTCTAAAATATATACCAGCAGCCTTTGCTAACTTCAATACAGTCATTGCATCTAAGAAATCACCAGCTTTTCCTCTAACTCCATCAGTCCCGAATAGTTTCATTAAATCTTCCTAAAATTAAACTTTGTTTAAGATACTTTAGGTAATATTCTACCCTTAAAATTTTTATAAAGAGGTTAAAAAAAATGGCAAATCATAAATCTTCTGAGAAAAGAGCTAGACAAACTAGAGTTAAAACAGAAAGAAACAGATTTTATAAAACTAGAATCAAAAATATCACGAAAAATGTGTTAGCAGCTATCCTTGATGCTGATAAAGAAAAAGCAGTTGAAGCGGTGAAAACTGCGAACAAATACTTCCACCATTGTGTGTCTAAAGGTGTTCTTAAAAAAGAGACTGCTTCTAGAAAAGTAAGTAGATTACAATTAAAAGTTAACGCAATATAATTTTGAATATAAACTAAAAATATATGTTAAAAAGTAAACTACAACCATTTATTAATAGATATGAAGAAATTAATAATTTATTAATGGCTCCTGATATTACAAATGATATAAAAAGAATGACTGATCTTTCAAAAGAGCAGTCAAATATGCAACCGATTGTTATTAAAGCTAGAGAGTATATTAAATTAATGGATGACATTGATGAAAATAAAATGATGCTAGATGATCCTGAACTTGGTGATTTGGCAAAAGAAGAACTCAAAGAATTAGAAACAAAAAAACCACTTATTGAAGAAGACATTAAAGTTTTAATGATTCCTAAAGACCCTAATGATAATAAAAATATTTTCTTAGAGTTAAGAGCTGGTGCAGGTGGCGATGAAGCTGCTATCTTTGTGGGTGACTTATTCAGAGGTTACTTAAGATATGCGGAAAACAATGGTTGGAAAGTTGAAATCATGAGTTCAAGTGAAACTGAATCTAATGGATTCAAAGAAATTGTAATTCTAATAAAAGGTGACCTAGTATATTCAAAGTTAAAATTTGAAGGTGGTACCCATAGAGTTCAAAGAGTTCCAGCAACAGAATCTCAAGGAAGAGTTCATACATCAGCAATAACAGTTGCAGTTATGCCTGAAGTTGATGATATTGAAATTGAAATTGATCCAAATGATTTAAAAATTGATGTTATGAGAGCCAGTGGAAATGGTGGTCAATCTGTAAATACTACAGATTCGGCTGTTAGAATCACTCACATTCCATCTGGAATTGTAGTTACCAACCAAGATCAAAAGTCTCAACACAAAAATAAAGATAGAGCGATGAAAGTTCTAAAAGCAAAACTTTTTGATGTTGAAGCGAAAAAGAAAATGGAATCAGAAGGTGCTACAAGAAAAGAACAAGTAGGAACTGGTGATAGAAGTGGAAGAATTAGAACTTATAATTTTCCTCAAAATAGAATCAGTGACCATAGAATAAACTTGACTCTTTACAGACTTGATTACATTATGAATGATGGTCTGTTTGATGAAGTAATTGATCCTCTTATTGCTGATCATCAATCTAGACTTATCGAGGTTAATGGATTATAATCCATTAACTTTTTTAATTTTAATATGATCATTCTAAATACTACTTACACACACTACAAAAATAAAGAATCCTATACAACAGTAAATTTTTGCAAAATTCAAGAAAATGATTCGTGGATTGATGCAGTAATTTATAAGCCTAATGATTGTGAAGAACTATTCGTTAGGTCTTGTAAAGAATTTGAACTTAAATTTATAAAACAAAAGTAACCAAAAAGTAACCAACTATCATTAAACTTTCACCATAAATAAAATATGGAGAAAAGAATGACTTTCAAAAAAATATCTATGGCACTATTCGCAAGTGCAATATTAACTACAGCTTTAAGCGCAAGAGATCAAATCAAAATTGTTGGTTCATCTACTGTTTACCCTTTTTCATCTTCAGTTGCTGAAGAATTAGGATCAACTACAAAATTCCCTACACCTGTTGTTGAATCAACGGGAACTGGTGGCGGAATGAAACTATTTTGTTCAGGTGCTGATATAAATACTCCTGATATTGCAAATGCATCAAGAAGAATAAAAGATAAAGAACTTAAAATGTGTGAACAAAATGGTGTTACTGATATAACTGAAGCTTTAATTGGTTTTGATGGAATTGCAATTGCTCAAGATTCTAAGGTTGCTTCATTTAATGTGACAAAAGCTCAATTAGCATTAGCAGTTGCAGAACAAGTTCCTTCAAAAGATGGAAAATCATTAATTGCAAATCCATATAAAAAATGGTCAGATATTGATGGCTCTTTACCTTCAAGAGAAATAATCGTTTATGGACCACCAAAATCATCAGGAACGAGAGATTCTTTTGAAGAATTAGTATTACAACATGTTTTTGAAAAAATGCCAGTTTATGTAGATTTATTTAAAGCTGATGAAAAAACAAATAAAAAATATGAAAAATATTCAGTTATTAGAACTGATGGCGCTTATGTAGAATCAGGAGAAAATGACAATTTAATCGTTCAAAAATTAACTAAAAATCCAGCTGCAATAGGAATTTTTGGTTATTCATTTTTAGAAGAAAATAAAGATAAAGTTGTTGGATTAAGTATTGATAATATTCAGCCAACTGCTGAAACTATCTCATCAGGGAAATATCCAGTTGCAAGATCTATGTACTTTTATATCAAAAACTCACATCTAAAAGAAGTACCAGCATTAAAAGAGTATACAAAATTATTCATGTCTGAAAAAATGATAGGTGATGATGGTATTTTAAAAGAAATTGGATTAATTGCATTAGATGAGAAAGCAAGAGAATCTGCTAGAAAAGAAGTTATGAATAGCGAAAAATTAACATCTGAAAAACTAAAATAACACTACTCCTTCGCAAAAAAGAGAAGATCTTATCTTCTCTTTTTCTTTACAATAATATTACAAAATCAAAATTTACTACCATCTTATAAACTATTTTTCACTCCTTGTAACCATCATGTAACTATCTTTATTTAAAATTGCATCTAGATTAATTATAAAGGTAAAACTATTGAGTACTTTTGAATCAAGAAAAAGAAGTAGAGAAGTAAATGAAAAACTAATTAAATTCGCTTTAATTGGTGCTGCCGTTATCTCAATTTTGACTACATTTGGAATTTTATTTTCTATTCTTTTTGAAGCAATAGAGTTTTTCAAATTGAGAAGTTTTTGGTATTTCATAACAGGAGCTACATGGTCACCAGGAGTAATAGGAAGTAAGTTTGGTGCATTACCAATATTTGCAGGAACATTTGTAATAACCATAATTGCATTAGGTGTTGCTATTCCTGTTGGTTTAGGAAGTGCAATTTATATGAGTGAATATGCAAGTGCAAC
>JAGOIF010000005.1:0-18470 GCA_017995775.1 Aliarcobacter sp. | reverse complement strand
TAGTGACCTTGATTCTAAATATGATTTCATTATCTCTTATTAGAAAATTCAAAGAAAAATATAAAGTGAATACATTATGATTAAAAGAAAAAAAGAAAAACAAAACAATAATCCATTTTATGATTCAACACTAAAAAAAAGACATGCAAGTGCGGCTAGATTTAAAAAGTTTACTTTAACTTCATTGCTTTTTTCTATTGCTTTTTTATCATTTTTCTTATTTGATATTGTTGGAAAAGCAATCCCTGCTTTTAAAATAGCTTACATTCAAACAGAAGTTACTTTTAATGAAAAATCTTTAGATGATACAAGATTTGCCGTTGATAAAAAATATAGGGAGTTAGTTTCAAGAGCATGGCTTAGAGATATTCCCGCATTACTTAAAGAAAATCCAAATTATATGAATACAACCATAACTACTTGGGTTTTAGCAGATGACCAAGTTGATCAATATTTAAAAGGTCACCATCATAAACTAAAAGAGAATGAAATATCTTTTGTGGAAGATTTACTTTCTCAAGGATTAATTAAAAACAGATTTAATGCTATTTTCTTTACAAAAGGTGATTCAAAAATCCCTGAATATGCAGGTCTTTATTCAGCAATTATTGGTTCTGTTCTTACATTAATAATTACTATGATTGTGGCTTTTCCAATTGGAGTAATGACAGCTATTTATTTAGAAGAGTTTTCAAGTGACAATAAATTTACAAGATTTATAGAAATAAATATCAATAATCTAGCAGCAATTCCATCTATTTTATTTGGTCTTTTAGGTCTTGCTATATTTATAAATCTATTTGGAATGCCACGAAGTTCACCATTAGTTGGAGGTTTAACCCTTGCACTTATGACTTTACCTATTATTATTGTTAGCTCACGAGCAGCTCTTCGTGCTGTACCTGATAGTATAAGACAAGCAGGTTATGGTTTGGGACTTAATAAAATTCAAGTAACAAGGGACCATGTTTTACCACTTGCATTTCCAGGAGTTTTAACAGGTTCAATTATTGGTTTAGCTCACGCAATGGGAGAAACAGCTCCTTTGATTATCATAGGAATGATTGCTTTTATTCCTGATGCTCCATCAATGGTAACACAAGCTGCAACTGTTATGCCAGCACAGTTATTTACTTGGGCTGGAATGCCTGAGGGAATGTATATAGAAAAAACAGCAGCTGGGATTGTGGTGTTATTAACAATTCTAATTTCATTAAATACAGTTGCAATAATTTTGCGAAAAAAATTCGAAGTAAAATGGTAATAAGGGAAAAGTAATGATAGAAAATGATAATAAAACAAAAATAGCCGTAAAAAATCTGAACTTATATTATGGAGTAAATCAAGCACTTTTTGATATTACTGCTAATTTATATGAAAACAAAATCACAGCACTAATTGGTCCATCTGGTTGTGGAAAATCTACATTTTTACGATGTATAAATAGAATGAATGATTTAATTCCAATAGTAAAAATTGATGGTTCAATCGTAATTGATAATAAAAATATTTATGATAAAGATGTAGATGAAGTAAGTGTTAGAAAAAAAATTGGAATGGTTTTTCAACAACCAAATCCTTTTCCAAAATCAATTTATGACAATGTTGCTTACGCTCCACTAAAACATGGAATTGTAAAAAAAGGAAGAGATTGTGATGAGTTAGTTGAACTTTCACTTATTAAATCTGGACTTTGGAATGAAGTAAAAGATAAATTACAACAACCAGGAACTTCACTTTCAGGAGGACAACAACAAAGACTTTGTATTGCAAGAACTATTGCCATTAAACCAGAAGTTATTTTAATGGATGAACCAACAAGTGCTCTTGACCCAATCTCAACAGAAAAAATAGAAGCTTTAATGCTTGAATTAAAACAAGATTACACAATCATAACTGTAACTCATAATATGCAACAAGCAGCACGAGTTGCTGATTATACAGCATTTTTTCACTTAGGAAAACTAATTGAATATGATGAAACACAAACTATTTTTGTTAATCCACACAATAAAAAAACAGAAGATTATATTACAGGAAGGTTCGGATAATGTTAAGACCATACGAAATAAAATTACAAAATATAAAAGAAGAAATATCAAAAATTGGTATTGATGTTGTTAATTCACTAGAATTATCTTTAAGAGCTTTAGAAGATAAAAAAATCGATGATTTAAAAAATGTTGAAATAACTGAAAAAAAATTATTGTTAAGATCAAATGAGATTGATAATATCATTGTTACAACTTTGGCTTTATATTCACCAGAAGCAAAAGATTTAAGACAATTGGTTTCATATTTAAAAATCACAAATGAATTAGTAAGAACAGGTTCAAATGCAAAAGATTTTGCAAAAATGTTCAAAAAATCTTATTCAGATGATTTAAATACAAATATGATTTTAGAATACGCTGTTCCACTATTAAGATCAGCTCTTTTATCTCTTCAAACATCTATTTCAATACTTGATGAAACAAATGCAAATCATATTGAAGAAAAATATCACAGAGTTATAGTTGAAGAGAGTAAAACTGATGATTTATATTTAATGATTGAAAAAAATATTTTAAAATTGATTTCAAAAAACCTTGATTTATCAAAAGAGTATTTTGATATATTAAGTGCTTTACGAAGACTTGAAAAAATAGCTGATCGTGCTGTTTCTATTGCTAATTTGTTGCATTTTGCTCAAGTTGGCGGTGACATGGTTCAGTCATAAGTATCCCATGAATAAAGCTCTAAAAAGAATTAGAAAATACTTCAGTAAGAACTTTGAAGTTCTTGCTGCAACTATTATTTTAATAATAATATTAGTTTCAAGTATGGATTTTTATAAGGCAATTATTCTTATGTTAGAATTTATTGTTATTATGGAAGTTGTGAAAATGATCTCTGATTTTATTAAAAAAGAGACTTTAAGATTGAGATATGTTATTGATATTTTTATCATATTTTTAATTCGTGATGTGATTATTTTAACAACAAACAAAAGTAGAGATTATTTTGATATTTCATTTTTGCTTTTTGTAATTTTCGTATTTTTTATGTTTAGGATTCTTGCTATTAAATTTTCACCGGGTATAATAAAAATCTCAAAAGATACTATAATCGAATATGAAGATGAGAATCCAAATAGAAAAATTATAAGCACAAAAGAGTCAAATTATGATGAACAATAAATTAATTTTAATTATTGAAGATGAAGAAGATATCCTAGAATTACTTGAATATACCCTCCAAAAAGAAGGTTATGAAACAATTGGTTTTTTAAATGTAAATAATAATGTAAGAAAAGTTTTAAATGAAGAACAAATTGATTTGATTTTAATGGATAGAAATCTTCCAGGAATTGAAGGAACTTCATTTATAAATGAAATAAAACAACAAGGGTTTTCAAATCCCGTTATTTACGTAACTGCTAAAGATAAAGATGAAGATATAATTTCTGGTTTTGATAATCATGCGGATGATTATATAACTAAACCTTTTAATATAAAAGAGTTATGTGCCAGAATAAAAGCAGTTATAAAAAGAAGCTCAAAAGATATTGAAGTTCTCAAAGTAAAAGATATTGTTTACACCTCTTCAAATAAAAAATTTTATATAGATAATATAGAATTAAATTTAACCCATTTAGAACATGATTTATTACTTGAATTTATTAAAAATAAAGATATTTTACTTTCAAGAGAACACTTATTAACTAGCGTTTGGCAAGATTCCTTTGAGAAAAAAGAAAAAACTGTAAATGTTGCTATCAAAAGATTAAAATCAAAAATAGACCCAAATGCAAAAAAAGATTATATTCGTTCAATTAGAGGGGAAGGTTATATTTTTTGTTAAAAATTCATCAACTTTTTCTTAGAACCTATATTTCAATATTTTTAGTAATTCTTCTTACTTTAGGAGTTATTACTTATTTTTGGTCAAAAGATATTTATATAAATCAAATAGAAAAAAATCTTTTACAAAATATTGATACTTTATCTATTGTTTTTAACAATAAAGAAAATCTTGATAATATAGAAGAGATTATTCACCAATTACATGAAAAGTTAAAACTTAGAATCACAATTATTGATGAAGCAGGAATAGTAATTGCAGATAGTGATAAAGAGTTATCACAAATAAAAAATCACTTAAATAGAAAAGAGTTAATTGAAGCAAAAAATAACACCGTTGGAAAAGATACTAGAAAATCTGAAACCATAAATAAAGAGTTATTGTATGTTGCAAAAAAAATAACAATTTCAAATAAAATTTATTACATAAGAATGGCTGATTATATAAGTATTATCACCGATAATTTTATTAGTCTTACTTTTGGTTTCTTTTTATTTGTTGCATTTTTTTTACTTATTGCTTTTTTAGCTACATATTTTATTAGTATAAGAGTGAAAAAAGAAACAGATAATATTCTTAACTTTTTAACTTTATTAGCCCATAAAAAACCATCTTTTACTTTAGAATCAAAATATACCCATGAATTTTTTATGATTACAAAACTCTTAAATAAAGTTGCTATAAAACTTTCAAATAAAGAAAAACAAAAAGCAAAACAAAATGCAAAATTAAAGATCTCAAATAAACAAAAAGATGAAATAATCTCTGCAATTTCCCATGAATTTAAAAATCCAATTGCTATAATTTCAGGCTACACAGAAACCATTTTAAATGATGAAGAGATGCCACAAGCTATTAAAATAAGGTTTTTAAAAAAGATTTATTCAAATGCCAATAAAATGTCTTCGATCGTTGATAAATTAAGATTAACCCTAAAACTCGAAGAGGGAAAACAAGAACTTATTTTAATACCTTGCTCTATGAAAAAAATAATCGAGACTTGTGTTAGTGATTTAAAAGATAAATATAAAAATAGAGAAATAGTAATTCTAGGCGAAGATCTAAGTCTAAAAGTCGATGAAACATTGATTTCAATGGCGATTTCTAACTTAATTGAAAATGCTTTAAAATATTCAGAAGATGAAATAATCGTAAATATTTCACAAAATTCTATTTGTATTATAGATAAAGGTATTGGAATTGAAGAAAAAGAATTAGAAAAAATTAATAAAAAATTCTATAGAATTTCAAATAATGGATGGAATAATTCTCTTGGATTAGGTCTTTTTATTGTTCAATCAGTGCTGTCTTTACATGACTTTACCCTAAAAATAGACTCTGAATTTAAAAATGGTTCTCAATTCTCAATAAATTATTAATATACACTTAATTTAAGGTTAAATTAATAATTACTACACTATTATTCCACCTCATTAAAAAAGCGGAGAAAATAAATGAAATTTACTCAAATGGCACATGCTAACGAAATCGAAAGAAATTGGATAGTAGTAGATGCAACTGATAAAGTATTCGGAAGAATCATTACAGAAGTTGCTACTATCTTAAGAGGGAAAAACAAACCTTGTTTTACACCAAATGTAGACTGCGGAGATTTTGTTGTAATTATAAATGCATCAAAAGCAAAATTTTCTGGTAAAAAATTAGAAAGTAAAAATTACTTTACACACTCAGGTTATTTTGGAAGTACTAAAACTCACAAAATGTCTGATATGTTTGAAAAAAATCCAGAAAAATTATACAAACTTGCAACAAGAGGTATGCTTCCAAAAACTACTCTTGGTAAAGGGATGTTAAAAAAATTAAAAGTATATGCAGGAAGTGAACATCCTCATACTGCGCAAATTAAAGGATAATAGTAATGGCAAAAGTATATGCAACTGGAAGAAGAAAATCAGCAGTAGCTAAAGTATGGCTAGAAAATGGTAATGGTCAGTTAACAGTTAATGGTCAATCTTTAGACGCATGGCTTGGTGGTCATGAATCAATCAAAAAAAGAGTTGTTCAACCATTAAATGTAGCAAAACAAGAAAATTCTGTAAACATTATTGTAAAAACTCTTGGTGGTGGATATTCTGCACAAGCTGATGCTGCAAGACATGGTATTTCAAGAGCACTTGTTGCTTTTGATGAGCAGTTTAGAGCTATCTTAAAACCTTACGGTTTATTAACAAGAGACTCAAGATCTGTTGAAAGAAAAAAATTCGGAAAGAAAAAAGCAAGAAAATCTTCTCAATTCTCAAAAAGATAATTGGAGTTTTCAAAGAGCATTTTTACTCTTCTGGAAAAAAAGGAGCGACGAAAGTTGCTCCTTTTTTTATGTTCTTTTTTATTCTTTATTATATAAAAAGACTATATAATACCCTATGAAATTTTTAACCTATTACTTATTACTACTTACATATCTAAGTGCAAGCACCTTAAACTTATCAATGAGTTCAAGCCCAAGCAGATTAAATCCAATATTAGCAAATGACTCAGCAAGTAGCGAAATATCAGATTGGCTTTTTAATGGCTTATTTAAATATGATAAAGATGGAACTCCAACTGTTGATTTGGCAAAATCCTATGAGTTCAAAACTCCTACACATTTAATCATAAAATTAAAAGAAGATGTACTTTGGCATGATAATGTAAAATTTACTTCAAAAGATGTAATTTTTACCTATGAAAAAATAATTGACCCAAAAGTTTTCAACTCTATTAAATCAAATTTTCAACAAGTAAAAAGCGTAAAAGCATTAGATGATTATACGATTGAGGTGATTTATTCTCAAGCTTATTTTAAAGCTTTAGAAACTTGGATGGTGGGAATTTTACCTTATCATATTTTAAAAGATGAAGAAAATATAATGACCAGCTCTTTTAATAAAAATCCAATAGGAACGGGTTCTTATAAATTAAAAGAGTTTAAAACAGCACAAGATATAGAATTAATTGCGAATGAAAACTATTTTGAAGGAAAACCAAAGATAGACAAAATCTTATATAAATTTTTACCAGATCCAAATACATCATTTTTATATTTAAAACAAAAAAATCTTGATATTGGTGGATTATCTCCAATGCAAATTGATAGACAAATTGATGATACTTTTAAAAAGAATTATACAATCATTCAAAAGCCAAGTTTTGCCTATACATATTTAGGATTTAATCTAAAAGATGAAAAATTTAAAGATATAAGAATCAGACAAGCTTTGTCATTAGCTATTGATAGACAAGAACTTGTTGATATTTTATTTTTTGGTTATGGTCAGATTTGTAATGGGCCATTTTTACCAAACTCTTTTGCTTTTAATGACAATGTAAAAACAATTACTCAAAATATAGAAAAAGCAAAAGCTTTACTAAAAGAAGCTGGATACGATGAAAATAATCCTTTTACTTTTGAATTAGTTACAAATACAGGAAATGATATACGAATAAATACAGCTCAAATTTTGCAATATCAGTTACAAAAAGCTGGTGTTATTATGAAAATAAGAGTTATGGAATGGCAAGCTTTTTTAAATACTGTTGTTCATCCAAGAAATTTTGAAACTGTTCTTTTGGGTTGGGCATTAGCTTTAATGCCTGATGCTTATCCTTTATGGCACAGTTCAAGTGATAAATTAGGTGGATTTAATTTAGTTTCTTATAAAAATGAAAAAGTTGATAAGCTAATTGAAAAAGGTAGTGAAACAATAGATAAAAATGAATTAGGGAAGATTTACAAAGAATTATTTCAAATAATCTCTGATGATTTACCCTACTTATTTTTATATATTCCAGATGCAATTACTGTTATAAATAAAGATATAAAAAATATAGAACCCTCTTTTATTGGGATTATGCACAATCAAAAAGATTGGGAATTAGAAGAATAAGGAAATTAATATATGAAAAAAGAAAAAATAATACTTTTTGATTTAGATGGAACATTAATAGATTCAACCGATGCAATTTTGGCTTCATTTAACTATACATTTAAAGAGTTAGGATTTGATTTTAAAGGTAGCGATAAAGATATAAAAGATTTAATTGGTTACCCTTTAGATATTATGTATAAAGATTTAGGTGTTCCTGAAGAAAAAGTTTGGGATTTTGTAAATGCCTACAAAGATAGATATAGAATCGTTTCAAAAGGACAAACTACATTACTTGAAAATGCTTATGAAGCTGTTGTTGAAGCTTCTAAAATAGGAAGAGTAAGTGTTGTAACTACAAAAACTAGAATGTATACAATGCCATTATTAGAACATTTTGAAATCGCACAATTTTTTGAGATTATAACAGGTAGAGAAAATGTTGAAAATCCAAAGCCACACCCTGAACCTATTTTAGTAACCCTTGAACAAATGAATTATGATGAAAAGTTACATGATGTTTGGATGATAGGAGATACAAAACTTGATTTAATCTCTGCATCAAGTGCAAATGTGAATTCTATTGGTCTTTTATGTGGATATGGAGAGCTTGAAGAGCTTGAAAAATATACAAAATTTATAGAAAAAGACGCAATTAGTGCTGTTAATTTTCTAAAGAACCTTAATTATTAACAATAGCTTAACAATAAATATTAGATATAATATTAAGAGTTTATTCACTTTAATTTTCTTTCACAATTATTTATAAATATTACTATAAATTACCATTTTATGGTATTTATAGTATTTTATAATTTTATAAACTCTATTTTAAGCACAAAAAATCATCTTTATCTTCTTATTTTATGTAACATTTAGTTACAAAATATAAATATTTTTATATATAAAAGTTCACTATAAGTTAAGATTATCTATAATACTAAAGACTAATTAAAAAATTTAAGTCAATTTTAATATTAACTAAGGAGCCACTATGTTAGAAATTAGATGGCATAGCCGTGCAGGTCAAGGTGCTGTTACAGGTGCTAAAGGTCTTGGAACTATTGTTGCTGAATCAGGTAAACAAGTTCAAGCATTTGCATTCTATGGTTCAGCTAAAAGAGGTGCGTCAATGACAGCCTACAATAGAATAGATGATAATGTAATTTTAAATCACGAAAAATATATGCAACCAGATTTTGTTTTTATACTAGATCCAGGTCTTGCTTTAACAGATGATATTACTGCTAATGGTAAAGATACAACTAAATATATTATTACTACACACCTTAGCAAAGAAGATTTGATATCTTTAGTTCCTGAATTACAAGAGATTAAAGATAGAGTATTTATACTTGATTGTTTTCAAATAGCAAGAGATACTATAGGAAAAGCTATTCCAAATACTCCAATGCTTGGTGCATTTATGAAAGTAAGTGGAATGTTTGATCTGGAGCATTTTAAAGAAAAAATGAAAGGTGTACTTAAAAAGTTACCTCAAAATATTATCGATGCAAATATGCAAGCAATCCAACGTGCTTACGATGAAGTACATTAAGAAGGATATGGAATGAGAAAACCAATAAGTGAAATGGGATGGGATGAGTTAGTACCTGGTGCTGCTTTATTCACATTTAACGGAGATATAAATTATAATATAGCTGATATTCAACCTGAAGATAGAATGTATTCAGAAACAAGTTCAAAAAGTATGAGTGTTGGAGACTGGAGAGTTATTAAACCAGTTTGGAATTCTGAAACATGTATTGACTGTCAAAACTGCTGGATATTCTGTCCAGATACATCTATAATTGCAAGAAATAAAGAGATGAAAGGTATAGATTATGATCACTGCAAAGGGTGTGGATTATGTGTGAGTGTTTGTCCTACTAATCCAAAATCACTTTTAATGTTCAACGAATTTGAAACAGTTGAAGATGCACTTGCAAGTTGGCCTGTAAAAAAGAAAAAAGGTGAAGATAATGAATAAAAGAGTAATGGAATTAAATAAAGTAGAAGTTTGGGATGGAAACATGGCAAACTCTCAGGCTTTAAGACAAGCTGATGTTGATGTTGTTGCTGCTTATCCTATTACACCTTCAACTGCTACTGTTGAAAACTACGCAATGTTTCATGCAAATGGATATATTGATGGTGAAGTAATGATGACTGAATCTGAACACGCTGCTATGAGCGCATGTGTGGGAGCTGGAGCTGCAGGTGGAAGAGTTGCAACAGCAACTTCATCTCAAGGTCTTGCTCTTATGATTGAAGTTTTGTATCAAGCATCTGGAATGAGAATTCCTGTTGTGTTATGTTTAGTAAATAGAGCTTTAGCAGCACCTTTAAATGTAAATGGTGACCACTCAGATTTATATTTAACAAGAGATTCTGGTTGGATTTCAATTGATGCATTTTCACCTCAAGAAGCTTATGATATGACTTTAATGTCATTTAAAATTTCTGAGCATCCAGAT
Organism: Aliarcobacter sp.; assembly: GCA_017995775.1. Lineage (GTDB taxonomy): Bacteria > Campylobacterota > Campylobacteria > Campylobacterales > Arcobacteraceae > Aliarcobacter. The sequence goes on along the minus strand of JAGOIF010000005.1, from coordinate 8,284 downwards.
GTTAGACTTCCTGTTATTTCTAATCAAGATGGATTTATGACTTCACATACAGCTCAAAATGTTACGCCATTAAAAGATGATGTTGCATGTAAATTTGTAGGTGATTATTTACAAGTAAATGCTTTATTAAATTTTGATAAACCTGTAACTCATGGTGTTCAAACAGAGCAAGATTGGCACTTTGAACACAAAGCAAAACAACATGCTGCATTAATGGGTTCTAAAAAAGTTATCTTAGATATATTTAAAGAGTTCAAAGAGTTAACTGGAAGAGAATACAAACTTGTTGAATCTTATGGAAATGAAGATGCAGATGTTGCAATCGTGTGTATTGGTTCTACTTTTGAAACAGCAATGTTGGCAATTGACCAACTAAAAGAAGAAGGAATAAATGCAAGAGTTATAGCACCTAGAGTATTTAGACCATTTCCACTTGAAGAACTAGCCGATGCTTTACAAAATGTAAAAGCCCTTGCATGTATGGATAGATCTGCACCTGGTGGAACTGTTGGAGCATTATTTAATGAAATTTCAGGAGCTTTAATTAATACAAAAGCTCGACCATTGGTTTCTAATTTAATTTATGGATTAGGTGGAAGAGATATGACTGTTGCTACATTAAAAGATATCTTTAGAACATTAGATAAAGAAGCGAAAGATGGAAAACTATCTGGAAAAATCCAAAGATTTATTGGAGTAAGAGGTCCAGAACTTAGCTTTTATGAAACGCAAGGAATATAAAAATGAGTACACTTGTTAATACACAAAAAGAGATTAAAAATTTAAAATCATTCTCAACAGCAGCTGAAAGATTTGAAGGTTCACACCTTTTATGTCCAGGTTGCGCCCACTCTATTATTGTAAGAGAAGTTTTAAATGCAACAAATGATAACTTGGTAGTATCTGCATCAACAGGATGTTTAGAGGTTTGTACAGCTATTTATCCTCATACTTCGTGGGATTGTTCTTGGATTCATATTGGATTTGAAAACTCTTCAACTGCAATGGCAGGAGTTGAGACAATGAACAAAGCATTAAGAAACAAAGGAAGAATTAGTGCAGATACTCCTCAACCAAAATTTGTAACATTTGGTGGAGATGGTTCTACTTATGATATTGGATTCCAATGGATTTCTGGATGTTTTGAAAGAGGTCATGACTTTATGTATGTTTGTTTAGACAATGAAGTTTACGCAAATACAGGAGGTCAAAGATCTTCATCTACTCCAATTGGTTCAAGTACAACAACAGCACCAGCTGGATCTCACTCTTATGGTGAGAAAAGACAAAAGAAAGATATCGTTTCAATTATGGCAGCTCATGGTGCACCTTATGTTGCACAAGTGGCTCCTAATAAATGGAAAGATATGGTTAAAAAAATTCAAAGAGGTTTTGATACTCCAGGACCTGTATTTATAAATGCAATGAGTGCTTGTACAACTGAGTGGAAATTTGCTCCAAATCAAACTATCGAAGTTTCTGATTTAGCAGTTGATTCACTTGTTTTCCCATTATATGAAATCATTGATGGAAGAGAATTAAACATCACTTATAGACCAAAAAATGTTATTCCTGTTAGGGATTATTTAGGTGCACAACCAAGATTTAAACATTTATTTACTCCTCAATATGAATATTTAATTGATGAGTGGCAAAAAAGAATTGACGAAAGATGGGTATTTTTACAAAAAAGAGAAGAAATTAGAATGTAATTTCTTCTTTTAATTAAGAGATAAAAAGAGTAAAGATTTTTCTTTACTCTTTTTTTTATGTCTACTTACTTATTTTTGGCTGTTCAAAAATATTAAGTGCAGGCGCTTTTCCTTTAAATTTCTCAATATTAACTAAAGCTGTATGAGAAATATTTCCATTTGCAAGTTTTGAACTTGGAATATCTATTGTTAATACATTTGGTGAACCATTTGTACAAATACTTCCCTCAACTCCTGGCTCAGCTGGTGCATACCAAGCACCTTCATCAACTTTAACTACTCCTTCTTTAATACTATCAGTTACGATTGCTCCTGTTAATATTTGACCTCTTTCGTTAAATACTCTTACTAAATCCCCATTTTTAATACCTTTTGCTTTCGCATCTTTTGTATTAATCCAAATTGGTTCTCTATTATTTACTGCATATTTTGCTCTTAAGCTTGTATTACTTAATTGCGAGTGTAGTCTATGGCTTGGGTGTGGACTAACCATTGCAAATTCTGCATTTTTCTTTTCCATTCCTAACCACTCAATTGGTTCCATCCAAGTTGGATGTGCAGGACAATCTTCATAATTCATTTTTTCTATTGTTTTTGAATAAATCTCAATTTTTCCAGATGGTGTTCCAAGTGGATTTAAAATTGGATCTTCTCTAAACTCTGCATATCTTACAAATTGTGTATTTTCAAAGGGAACTTCAAAAGTTATCGGCTGATTTTTGCTCCAGAATTCTCTAAAGTTTGGCATTTTAATATTTGCTTTAACACCTTGATCATAAGCTTTTGTATAAAATTCTTCAATCCATTGAACATCTGTTTTATTTTGAGTAAATTGTTCAAATGCTCCAAACTCTTTTGCAAGGTCACTAAAAATTTGATAATCATCTCTTGCTTCAAACTGCTTTTCAACCGCTTGTTTCATAGGAACGATATTTAAGTTCGAGTAATCACCCGTCATTGTAATATCATTTCTTTCGTAAGAAGTAGTTACAGGCATTACAATATCAGCCATTCTAGCTGTCGGTGTCCAGAATGCTTCATGTACAACAATAGTTCTAGGTTTTTTCAAAGCTTTTACTAAAGTATTTGTATCTTGATGATGAACTACTGGATTACCACCAACCCAATAAATAAACTCAATATCTGGATAAGTAATTACTTTACCATTAAAGTCTATTTTTTTACCAGGATTTAATAAAGCATCAGCAATTCTTGCAACAGGGAAAGAGAATGCAGTTGTTTTTTGTAACCAACTTTGTCCCGTACCAGCTGCGGCTGTTGAACTAGCTGTCATTCCACCAATAATTGCACCTTTAGTTGTAGGGCTTCCACCGTTTGAATAGTGATAAGATAATCCAAATCCACCACCTGGAAGACCTATTTGCCCAAGAATTGAAGCAAGAGTAACTAACATCCAGTGAGGTTGCTCACCATGGTGTGCTCTTTGCATTCCCCATCCAGACATTAACATAGTTCTATTATCAAAGAAAACATTTGCTAATTCTTTGATAGTTTCAACATCAATTCCAGTAATTTTAGAAGCCCACGAAGCATCTTTTGCAATCTTGTCATCTTTTCCAACTAAATAATCTTTGAATTGTTCAAAACCTTCTGTGTATTCTTCTAAGAAGTTTTTATCAAATTTATTTGTTTCAATTAAAGTATGTGCAATTCCCATCATAAGTGCAACGTCTGTATTTGGAACAGGTGCAATCCATTGTGCATTTAAATAATCACAAGTTTCTGTTTTAATAGGATCTATACAGATAATTTTTTTACCTGATTTTTTAAGCTTTTCAAAATAATGAAGACCATATTCATCATTTGATGTCCATGCAATTTTTAGTGTAGCAAGTGGATTTGCTCCCCAAATAACTACAACTTTTGAATGTTCAAGAACTATTGGCCATGATGTTTGTTGTTCATAAACTTCAATTGTTCCTAAAACGTGAGGCATAATAACTTGTGAAGCTCCCGTTGAATAATCTCCAGCCGTTCCTACAAATCCACCAGTTGCTGTCATAAACCTATGAAGTAAGATTCTTGAGTTATGCATATTTCCAGAACTCTTCCAACCATAACTTCCAGCAAAAACACCCTCAACACCTTTGTCTTCTCTTGTTTTTTTAAGTTGTGTTGAAATTAACTTTATAGCTTCATCATATGAAACTTTTACCCATTCTTCGCTACCTCTTAAATGGGGTTTTGGATTACTTGGGTCTTTTAGATATGACTTTCTTACCATTGGATATTTAATTCTATCTTTTGCATAAACTAAATCTTGTGTATGATATTGAAGTGAATTTTCAATTTCTGAAACTTTTTGATAAGGTTCTGATTTAATAATTTTTCCATCTTTAATTGTTAGTTTTAACATTCCCCAGTGAGCAGCTGTTAAAATTTCACCATTCTTAACTAAAGTAGTAGAAAATGTTGCAACTGCACCAGCTGCTAGTAATTTTCCTCTATTTGTAACAGCATCTATAAATGGAACAGCTGCAAAAAGTACAGCAAGTTTTAGAACACTTCTTCTTTTATTATCAACTATTTTCATTTTGATTCTCCTTGATTCATATCTTTAGCATGTTTTTGTAGATATTGAGTTACTAAATAATTTTCTTCTTTTGTCATTGCAGTTCTTGTAACCATTGATTTTACGATACTTGGCCATTGGTTTGCAGTAAACTCAGTACTTGGATGTCCTGGATGGCATAAAGCACAGTTAGTATCAAAAATTGCTTGTGCATTTTTATAAAGTCCATCCAAATCATCTGTTAGATTTGCATTATCTGTAAAAGCTATGAAACTTACTTTTTGCCATTCAACTCCCTCTTCATCTTTGCTAGTTGAAATAGTTTTGAAATCAAATTTTGCACTTTTACTAATACCTGCTACTAAAATTCTATTCCCTTGTGAAAAATAAACAGCGTTATTTACACCATCTTTCATATATCCTTCAATTTCAATCTTAAGCTTATCTCCATCTTTTTCTAAAATCTTAATTTTAGATGTTGGAAGAAGTCTTCCTTTTGAACTTGAACCATCTGATGTTTCAAATAGATTCTTTACAGAGCTTGTGTAGGTAATTTCATTAGCATACAAACAAGCAAACGAAAAAGCTAAAACAAAAAATAAACTCTTTTTCATATCTTTCCTTTATACATATATTTGTCATATTATAAGGAAATAAAAAAGTATATTAATTGTAAAAAAGTGTGAAAATAGTGTGAGTGTAGAATTTAACTTAGGAATAAAATAATATTTATTCCACTTTGATAGTAAAGAGTGCTCCATTTGTTGTATTTAAAACTTTTACAAAACCATGCATATTATTTTCAATTATCATCTTTGTCATATAAAGACCAATTCCTGTACCTCTTTTTGTATGTTTTGTTGTAAAGTAAGGTTCGAAAACAGAATCTATATTTTCAAGATGTATTCCACCTGCATTATCTTCAATCTTAATTATTGTAAACCTTTTACCAACTTTTATGCTTAAAATAATTTTTGGATTTGATATTTTTCTTAAAACTAAAACATCTTTTGCATTTGAAATAATATTTAAAATTGCATGGGAAAATTCATTTGGGTAACCATTTATTATATTGTCATCTTTGATATCAAAAACTAAGTCAATATTATTGTTTTTTAAAGAAGCATCAATAATTGAAATAGCTTTTTTACAAGCATCTAATACAGAAAAATCTATTTTATTTTTTGTAGGTTTAAAGAAACTTTGAAAATCACTTATTGTATTTGACATATGTTCTGTAATTTTATTACAAGTTTTTATACTTTCAAGTAAGTGTTCTTTTTCAAGTTTACCATATGTTGAGATTGTTTGAAGTTCCATTAAAACAGCATTTATCTCACCCAATGGTTGTCTCCATTGGTGAGCTATGTTTTCTATCATTTCTCCCATTGCTGCTAATTTTGATTGTTGAATTAAAAGTTTTTCATTATTTGTTCTTTGAAGTATCTCTTCTTTAACTTTTTTTTCTAAATTAATAATCATTTCGTTCATAACATTTTTTAGTACATTTAACTCTTTTGATTTTGCAACTTCTTCTAGCCTATTTCCTAGTTTCCCTTGTTTTAAATGCTCTAATGTTAAAGTAGCTTCTTCTATTAATTTATAATCTTCATCTAAATTTTCTTTTATTACTTTTACTTTTTTATTAATTGCATTTGATAATAATCCTAACTCATCATAACTATTTATATCAATATGCAAATTTTCTTTGTAGTCTAAAGGATTTGTTAAATATTTTAAAAACTCTTTAACTCCTGATTCAAGATTTTCTATTTGTTTAATAATTACTCTAATAATCGTAATATCTAATAAAATCCCCAATATTCCAATAAATATAAATCCAAATACAATGTAATAATTATTAAGAAACACATTTTCTTGCAGTTTTTTTAATTTTTCCTCTGAATCTTTTAGTTTGTTATTTTGTATCTCTTTTAATCTATTTATTAAAATATAAAAATTATTTCGCTCTACTGTTGAGATATTTATAAAAGCTTCTTCTTCAAAACCTTTTTTGGAATACTCTTTTATTTTTAGAACTATTTTTTTATACTCTTGCCATATTTCTTCACTTATTAATGGATCACTTAAAAGTTCTTTATCTAGTTCTTCTATCATAGGAGAAATTATTTTGTTCATATTTTTTTTATAATCATCATTTTTTAATATTAATAAAGAGAGTGTTATTTCTCGTAAAGTAAATAAATCTTCAATATATGAAGTTTGGATTGCTTGGGTTTCTTTGAAACTTTTAACTACTTTATTTAAGTTTGAAAAACTATCTTGATTTATTTTTAAAGCTAAGGAACCTAAAAAAAACAGAGAAATATATACAATAAAACTCAAAATTATGAATTTCTTTCTTATTTTCATATTTTTCATTTTTTAGAACTTTCTGTATTAAAAGATAAAAAAGCAATAAATGATTTATACAATTTTATAACCAATACCCGATAAATTAAATATAAAATCTTTAGGAAGTTTCTTTCTTAAACCCCTAATTAAAGACCTCAAAGCATTATCAGTCATAACACTATCTTGCCAAACAACCCTTTGTAATTCTTCATATGAAGTTATATTTTGTTTATTTTTAAACAATAATTCTAAAAATAAAATTTCTTTTTTTGTAATAGGAATTAAATTTTTCTTATGCAATAACAACTTTTGATTCCAGTCGTATTCATAATCATCTGGCAATTCATTTTTTGTATTTCTAGAGTTATTTGATGAGTTTTTAAATCTTTCTAAAGCCTCTATTAATTTTTCTAAAGTGATTGGTTTTACGATATATTTTTCAATATGCATATCTATTAATTGCATTAAATATTTTTCACTTGTGTGTGCTGTTAGAACCATAATACAGAGTTCTTTATCTTTTTTTCTAATTTCTTTTATAAGCTCAACACCATTCATAAAAGGCATTTCTAAATCCGTAATAATCAAATCAGGACTAAAACTTTTTAGTATCTGTATTGCTTCTAATCCATTGGAAGCTTCAACCACTTGCTCTGCAAGATACTCCAATGATGAAACTGTTCTTTTTCTAATAATATCTTCATCTTCAACGAATAAAATTTTTAGATTTTTGAGTATTTGATTTGACACAAGGAGCCTTATTTTTTTTATTATTAGGTTACAATTTAGTATTATACTAAAAAAAATAATTTTAAAATAGGAATATTATTAATGCCCCAAAGGCAACACCTTTTACAAATGTTTATTGAAATGGGAATTTTCTTTTTCCCTTTACTCTAAAATAAATGTTTCAATTTATTTAAATAATTCTTCAAATAATGCTAAACCTTTTATTTAGAAATCATATAAAAGGGCAATTTCGATAAAATAATCATTCTTTTTATAAAAACAATTAAAATAGCAAAGGATAAAACTTGATAAATAATTTAGCAGGTAAAAAAGCACCTAAAGAAATACTAGAAAATATTGAAAAACTAATTGAAGCTTATTATATTAATAAGCCTGATATAAATGTTCAAAGTCAAAAAGTTAGTTTTGGAACATCTGGTCATAGAGGAAGTTCTACAAAATCAAGTTTTAATGAAGAGCATATTTTAGCAATCACACAAGCGCTTTGTGAATATAGAAAAAATGCAGGAATAAATGGTGTAATGCATATAGGAATTGATACTCATGCTTTATCAACTCCTGCTCAAATAACAGCTTTACAAGTTTTTTTAGCAAATGAAGTTTACTGCAAAATTGCACTAAAAAACACATATACTCCAACTCCTGTTATGTCTTTTACAATAATAGAATCCAATAAGAATTCAAAAGATTTAAATGATGGTGTAATTATAACTCCATCACATAATCCTCCATGTGATGGTGGATTTAAATACAACACTCCAAATGGAGGACCATCTGATACTGATGTTACATCTGTTATAGAAAAAAGAGCAAATGAAATATTAAAAGATGGTCTAAAAGATGTTAAATTTTTGGCTAAAGATGAAATATATGAATCTAAATTTTTAGAAATTGCTGATTTTATCACGCCTTATGTAAAAGCTTTAGACACAAT
>JAGOIF010000004.1 GCA_017995775.1 Aliarcobacter sp. | reverse complement strand
GAAAATATTTAGTTAAAATTGCACCTTGTGCTTTTAATACAAATATCATGATTGTTAAGAAGGCAAATACTACACCCATCCCTAAAAACATGAACTTGATTGATTCTGCGATTAAGTTTACTTCCATATTATTCTCCAAATGATTACAGGCTGTAATTATCGAGGTAATCATATAAAAAAATTGCTTTAGTAATATTTATATTTCTAGTCGATTTTGACGAATTTACAAATTTAGTAACTTTTTATAAGATTTTATCACCGAATTCATAAATAAAAATATCGATTTTTTTTAAGATATTTTTAATATTATTTCTTGTTTTCATTAATTTATTTGTCAAAAGGTATCCTTTTATTTTAATTATTACAAATTCTATAATATTTTATGAAAATACTTGAAAAATATTTCAATTTGTAATACAATTAAAAATATATAATTCAAAAGGAAATATTATGTTAATTGTTGATGAAATTATTGAAAAACTAAAAGATATTTTAAGTGCTGATGGGAAATATGGAAAAGTTTTTGATAAAGATGTTGCAAATTCTCTTGAATTAAGTCAAGCAAACTTTGCTACTATGAAAAATAGAGGGAAAATACCATTTTCAAATATACTAAATTTTTGTGCAAAAAAGAAAATATCAATAAATTGGCTTTTATATGATCAAAATCCTGGATCATTAGTTGATTCTACTGATAAATACTGGATTAAATACTATCCTTCTGTTTCTGTTAGTGCAGGTGGTGGTGCTTATGAAGCTGATGAAAATTATGAATCTTTAGCATTACCTCCTTATTTTGTGAATATGTTAGGTGGAAAAGATAATCTTAAAAATATTGATGCAATCAATGTAGTAGGAGATTCTATGGAACCCACACTTAATAATGATAATATAATATTTATTGATAAAACAAAAAATGATGCATCAAGGGATGGAATTTATGCATTTACTACAACACATGGATTGTTTGTAAAAAGAATTCAAAGAAGAGTTGATGGGAAGCTTGATATTATTTCTGATAATAAAGATTACCCAGCTCAAGTTTTAAATAAAAATGATTTAGAGATTTTAGGAAGAGTTATTAGCTCTTTTGGAATGGTTTATTAATAATATAAAATTTAAAAAAGAGTTTGATGTTTTTCAGACTCTAAAAGATATTCTGATACAACATTATGATTAAAGCCTATTATGTAAACTGCATTAAATTTTAGTTTTCGTAATATTGGTTTTAATTCTTCTAAATTATTTATAAGAATTTGTTCATTTTCTGAAAGATAGTTAATATAAGAAAGACTTATAAAAATAGTTTTTGCATATTTATATTTTGCTTTAATATATAAAATTTCATCTTCACATAATTCAATATTATTTTGACAAATTATAAATTTATCACTTTTCCCAAATTCTATCAAATTTAAATTTTTATCAATAAATATAGGCTTGAAATTATTAAATGATTTTAATTTTAAAAAATCTATATTTTCATTTAAGAATTTATAAACATTTAAAAAATTCAAAATATATAAACTAGAAAGTTTAATTCTTGAAAAGAATTTATTTCCATATGAAAATGATGTTTCAAATAAAGAATGTTCTATTAAATTTTCAACCATTGATATTTTATGGATGTCATTAAAATTTTTATTATTTGGATAAATTTTTGATAAAATATTTTCATTTGAAGAAATAATAATATCTTTATCATTTATTTCATCAATATATTTAAATAAATTTTCCAATTTATTTGGTATTAATTTAATGTTTTTTGTAAAACTTGAAGAATAAAGTCTTAATAAATTATATGTAATTTTATCGCAGTGATATGCTTCTAAATTTTTTACTGCTAATTTAAATCTAAGTAATTTTATAATACAAAGATCCATATCTTGAACTTTTATCCAAGCGATTTCATTATCTATAATTGCAGTATTAGTATCAATAATTATTGCAAATGCTCCATTTTTTATAGCTTGTTGGATTTCATCCAAATTTCTAGCTAAAAATAAATCACCTTCTTTTACCTTTGAAACATTTGTTTTAATTGAATATATAAAAGAGATTGATGGAGAGTTTAATAAACTTCCATCAATAATATCTAAAATAGATGAGATTTGCACTAGCTTATTTTTGTTCCCGATTTTTTAGGTGCTTCTGGTCTTAATAATGATAAACCATTTTCATCCCTTGCAGCCATAAGCATACCTTCACTTATCATTCCCATTAATTTTGCAGGTTTTAGGTTTGCAACAACACATGCTTGTGTTCCTACCAGTTCTTCAGCAGAATAATATTCTTTGATTCCCGCAAGAATTTGTCTATTTCTTCCTTCACCTAAATCAACTTGAAGCTTTAGAAGTTTTGCAGATTTTGGAACTTCTTCTGCTTCAACTATTGTTCCTATTTTTAATGTTGTTTCAAAAAATTGACCAATTGTAATTAAATTATCATCTTCTAATTCTATTATTTTTTCATCATCTTTTTTTGTTTCACATTCACTTTTTGAAACATCAGAAGATGCTGGTTGTTCTAATAAAACTTCTTCAATTCTTGGAAAAAGTTGCTCAACTTTTGTGATTGTAGTATCTGCTAATAATTCTTTATTTTTAATTAATGCATTAAAAGATGCTGTATCTATTTTCATACCTAAAGAATGAGCGATTTGTGAAATTTTTTCAGGCATTACTGAATCTAAAAGTAGGGCAGTTTTAGCCATAATATTTGTAATTAATGCAACCAATGCCATAGCTTCATCAGTTTTTCCATCTTTCATTAAATTCCATGGTTCATAATCATTTATAGCTTTATTTGCAATTGTTAATACTTTCCAAATATCTTCTAAATATCGATTTATTTGCATATTATAAATATAACTTTCAAGATTTTGTAATAATGCATGCACTTCTGCTAATTCTTTAGCATGGAATTTTTGAACGTCTTTTGAGCTAACTTTATAATCAAAATATTTTCCACTCATTCCAGAAATTCTATTTAATAAATTTCCTAAATCATTTCCTAAATCTGAGTTAATTCTATCAATTAAAGCTTTTTGTGAAAAATCTCCATCTTGTCCAAAAGGAACTTCTCTTAATAAAAAGTATCTAAATGCATCAAGACCATAAGCATCAGCAACTAGTTTTGGATCTACAACATTTCCTTTTGATTTAGACATTTTTTCACCATCTCTTGTCCACCAACCATGAGCAGCTATATGTTTTGGAAGAGGTAATTCTAAACTCATTAAGAATGCGGGCCAATAAATAGCGTGGAATCTTAAAATATCTTTTCCTACAAGATGAATATTTGCTGGCCAAAAATGCATATTTGCATCATCTGTTCCATAACCAAGTGCTGTAATATAGTTCATTAAAGCATCAAGCCAAACGTACATTACGTGTCTTGGTTCATTCATTGATTCAGGAAGTTTTACACCCCAGTCAAAAGATGTTCTAGAAATTGATAAATCTCTTAATCCACCTTTTACAAAGTTAAGAATTTCATTTTTCTTAGCTCTTGGTAGAATACAATCTTCATTTTCTTCATACCACTTTATTAACTTATCTTCATATTTTGATAATTTAAAAAAGTAACTTTCTTCTTTTACTATTGAAGTAGGTCTTCCACAATCAGGGCAAAACTGTTCATCAACTAGTTGTTTTTCAGTAAAGAATGTCTCACATGATACGCAATAAAAACCTTCATATTCGCCTTTATAAATATCACCTTTATTAAACATTGTTTCAAATGCTTTTTGAACACCAAGTTTATGCTCTGTATCTGTTGTTCTTATAAATTTGTTATAAGAGATATCAAAATCGTCCCATAATGCTTTAAATTTTCCAGAAATTTCGTCAGCATACTCTTTTGGAGTTTTTCCTCTTAGTTCTGCACTTTGAGAAATTTTTTGACCATGCTCATCAGTTCCAGTTAATAAAAATGTATTTAATCCAGTTAATCTTGAATATCTAGCTAACATATCAGCTATGATTGTTGTGTATGCATGTCCAATATGAGCTACATCATTTACATAATAAATTGGGGTTGTTATATAAACATTCTTACAAGATTCTTCCATTCTTTACCTCTTTTTTATAATATTTTTAAAATTCAAATCCGCCGCCAGCACCTTTGTTCATTGATTCATAAACGGCAATAACGTATTTTTTTCTTAATTCACACTCAAAAAATACTCCACAAGGAGTACAAGATTTTAAGTTATTTGTTTCTTGACAAGTTTTTAATTCAACTATTTTATTATCTAGTTTTATATCCCATTCATCAATAACAATAGTTTCTTGATTATCCATGTTGTTTATAAACTTCTAATACTCTTTTTATTTCTTCATTTGAGCCAAAAAAACAAGGAGATGTATCATGAATGTGTGTAGTTTCTATTTCTAAAATTCTTTTAAATCCAGTTATAGCTCCTCCACCAGCTTTTTCAAAAGTTAAAGCAAAAGGAAATACTTCAAATAGTTGTCTCAATTTACCTTTTGGTCTATCAGAAGTTTCAGGATATGAGAATAATCCACCACCTTTTAATAAAATTTGATGTAAATCAGGAACCATTCCACCTGAATATCTTAATCTATATCCATCATTGAAAATATCATCTATCATTTGTTTGTGATGTGGTGTCCAGCAGTTTTGAGTAGAACCTGGAGCTTTTAAATTACCCTTTTGTTTTAAAACAATATTTTGAATAAATTCAAATTTCCCATGTCTTAATCTATACATCTTAACATCATCAATAGTAACAACCATTTCAACCCTTGGACCAAATACTACATAAACAGAAGCAACAAGATTTTGTCCGTTAAATTCATTTTTATATATTCCGTAAATTGAACCAACCGATAAGTTTACATCAACTAAAGAAGAACCATCTAATGGATCATAAGCGATTAAATATTCACCATCATCATTTAGATTAATTACGTGTTCTTGTTCTTCTGAAACAATTGCTTTTACTGTCGGAATTGTTTTAAAAATTCTTTCAATAATCAAATCACTTGCAATATCAAGCTTTAATTGAGTATCACCTGTAGAATTTTCTTGTTCACTTTTACCTGTATCTCCTGATTCTATTAACTCTTTTATTTCAATACTAGCTTCTTCTATTGCTCTAATTATTTCTTGCATTTTTATACTCTCTTTGCATTTTTGTTTATCCAAAGAATTACTTCTTCTGGATTATTTAAATCTAATTTATCAATATGCTTTGGAATTTCATCTTTATTAATAGTTTCATCACAAGCAATTGCATTTGTAACACTAAAATAACTATCATCTAGTTTATTTCTAAAAATAGAGATTCTTGGTAATTCAAGAGTTTTTAAACCCTCAACCAACAAATAATCAAAATCATGGAATAGTCTAATCATATCATCAATATCAGATGTACTTTTTTTAAATAAAGTTGTTTTATTTGGACTAACCACTGCTACATCAGCACCTGTTTGAGAGAATTTAAATGAATCTTTACCTTCTTTATCAAAAACTGCTTTATCTTTTGGATCATGTTTAATAATACATACTTTAAAACCATTATCTTGAAGTATATTTGCAACTTTTACTACAAGTGTTGTTTTACCACTATTTGAAGGGCCAGAAAAGGCTACTGTTAATCTTTTTTTATTCATAAAATGGATTTTATCCAAATGATTGTTAAAATTGATTTACACTTTGTAAATATTTTTTATATTGAGAGATATGACTAAAAAGTTGGCAAATAAGTGTTAAAGTTGGAATAAGGTACAATCTTAGTAATTAAATTTAGGGGATCTTATGAAAAAAATTTTATTTTTTCTAATTATTTCATTATTTTTTACTTCATGTAGTTCTAAAAATAATGCATTTAAATATTTTGAGAAAGATGATATCGAAACAAAAGGTATACATTATACCAAGAAGATTGATATAGTGAAAAATGAAGAAATTGATATTATTTTTTGGGCTACTTACTTAAATAAAATAGATAAAGATATTTCAGCTGAAAACAAAGAAGTGTTTTTTGTATCACTTTATTTTGCAAATAGCGATTCACAAGACCTAGAAAACAATGCATATACATTATTGTTAAATAATAAAGAGTCTGTTTTACTTGAGAAAGTAGAAAAAGATAATGAAAATTTTAAAAGCTTAATGTTGAAAAACCATTGGGGAAATTATTATTTAGTTAAATTTGATTCTTTAGAAAATCTTACTAACTTAAGATTAGAATTAACAAATCAAAAGTCTAGTAAGGGGATACTAAACTTTGAAAAATAGTGGAAAGATTAATTTTATTTTCACTATTTAAATAATTATTATAAATATAATAATTTGCAAGAACTTTTTTACCATATTCTCTTGTTTCTGTATATGAAATCATTTCCATACTTAAAAATGGTTCATATTTAGTTTTTTCTTTAAAAAGTCCCTTTTTTAACTGACTTTTTGTATAACCAGCCCCGCCATTATAAGCATATGCTATAAATAAAGGATTGTTATCAAACTGTTTCATTAAAGTATCTAAATGATAACTTCCATATCTGATATTTAGACTTGGAATAAATTGCTCATAAATATTATAATCTTCTTTTAATTTCTTTGCAATATCAAGGGATAAAAATGGCATTATTTGCATCACACCTTGAGCTGTTGAAAAAGATATAGAAGAGGGAATAAATTGACTTTCTTGCCTTGCAATTGAATAGATAAGTGATTGTTTATAAAGGTCATAATCTTTTATTTCATCTCTATATGGAGTAATGAAATATTGAACTTTATATTTATTATATCTTTGCAAAACAAAAGCATAATGTGATAAAGTAGATTCATCAGTAAAAAGATTGTAATACTTTTGTAATTTAGCATCATCTAAATTCTTTTTCGTATCTTCAACAACATCCGACCATTTAAATGCATCATATATATCAAAAGAAGTTTTTTCATTTTTTAAAGGTATCTCATATACTATATTATCGATATTTACATCCAATAATTCTTTTGCATATAATGTATAAATACTATTATCCCAACTTTTTGAGAGTTCTTGAAGAAATGATTCATTTTGAGTTACTAAAAATATCCAAAATAGGGCTTTATCTTTATCTACTTTTAAATATGATTTATTAAAAGCATTGTAAAAAAACAAATATGCACTATCGTCATTATTGTTATTTACAGCATTTATACCTAGTGAAAAAAGTAAATTTGGTGCAAGTTGCTTTTCATTTTTTAAAGAAATTAAAGATTTTTGTATATTTTTTAAGTTATTATCATGAACAACGTATCTTAAAAATCTTTCAAATTCTTGTTCTTTTGAAAGCTTATTTATAAAATCTTCACTCATAGGTCTATTTAAAAACTTAATTCTATATTCACTTCCTAAATCAAAAAATAATCTGTAAAATTTACTAATATCAGAATTTATTAATGAAGTAAAAGGATCATTTGAAGCTAAAATTTGTAAATCACTTTTCAAAGTAGGGTAGCCATCTAGTTTATTTATAAAAAATTCTAAATCACTCTTTGAAAGTTTTGTAGCTCTTTTTAAAGATACTCCTAATGCAATACATTTTGAATCTTCATTTTTTAATTCTTCAATACTTGCATTGTAGCATCTAAGATCCAAGGGAGCTGATATTTTATATTTTTTATTAAAAAGTTTTTTTAAATTTGCATTTCTTTCATTACCCATTTCAAAAGCAATTTTTGCATTTTCAAAACTTAGATTATCTTGTTCTAAATACTGAATAATAAAAAAATCTTTATTATAAGACTTTGGTTTTTGTTCAAGCCATTGTAATGTAACTTTAAAATCTTTTTGTAGAAAATCTGTAGTGGGAGTTGTATTTCCACTAGCAGATATATTAAATAATAAAATAGCCGTTAAGCTAAGTAGTTTTTTTTTCATGATTTTAGTAAAATAGATTTTTTAAGAATGTTTCTAAGAATATTAAAGCAAAAATTAGAATAATTGGAGCTAAATCCATTCCACCAAATACTGTAGGAATATATTTTCTAACAAATGCATAAGCAGGCTCTGTTAATCTATATAACATTTGAACTATTGGATTATAAGGATCTGGTTTAACCCATGTTAAAATTGCTGAAATAATAATAACCCATTTATATAAAAATATAACACTTAGAACTATTGTTAAAACAGAACTTATTAAAGCATCTATCATTTTATAATTTCTCCTAAATAATTTTTAATTAAAGGATAAACATCTGAAATATTTGGACCATTATGTGCACCTGTTAAGATATATCTTAATGGTTTAAATAGACTTTTACCTTTTAAATTTGTCTCATTTGCAACATATTTTTTTAATTCTTCAAAATCATCAAAAAATGGAGCTTTTTGTAAACACTCTTTTAATTGTAAAAATTCTTCTTGAAAATCTTCACAAGTAGTTTTTGGTGCAAAAATTAAAGAAATTTTTTCTTTTATCTCTTTTATTGTACTTGCTTCTTCTAAATATACTTTTCCAAGTTTACCAATATCAGCATCTGCAAATCCTAGAATTTTTGATAATCTCATTTCATCAATAATTTCAAGATGTTTTCTATTTATAAATCTTAATTTATCAATATCAAATTTTGCTGCACTTCTTGAAACATTTTCAATTTTAAACCATGAAATTGCATCTTCAAGTGTAAAGATTTCATAAGGTGTTTTATTCCCCATTAAAACTAAATAGTTTGCAATTGCACTTGGTAAAAAACCTTCTGCAATAAGCCATTTTACTGAACTTGCATCATCTCTTTTACTCATTTTTTTACCAGTTTGTGCATTTAAAATAATTGGTAAATGTACATATTTTATCTCTTTTGTGTAACCTAAAGAGTTTCTAATATGGATTTGTTTTGGAGTATTTGAAATGTGATCTTCTCCACGAATTACAACTGAAATATCCATAATCATATCATCAACCGCACAAGCATAGTTATATGTAGGAGTTTTATCTTGTCTTAAAATAATAAATGAATCAACATCAAAAGGAGCATAATCAAAGTCACCTTTTAATAAATCAGTAAATTTAATATTTGTATCAGGCTTTTTAAGTCTCACTGTAAAAGGTGCATTTGTATTTAAAACTGTTTCATCGCTTAAAGTTTCGCAAAATCCATCATATCTAAAAGGCTTACCATCTTTTATAGATTGTTCTCTTAATTTATCTAATTTTTCATCACTACAAAAACATGCAAATGCTTTTTTCTGAGTCATTAATTGAAGAGCTATTTTTTGATGATATTTTAAAGAATCACTTTGTAGAACAACACTTTTATACTCTATTGAAAAAAGATTTAAAATTTCTAAAATCTCTTTGTCTTTTCCTTCAATATTTCTTTCTTTATCTGTATCTTCAATTCTGATTATTAAATCTTCATTTAATTGTTTTGATACAATATAATTAAAAATTGCAACTCGTAAATTTCCAATATGCATGTCACCTGTTGGACTTGGGGCAAATCTTAACAATTTATTTCCTTACTATTGAGAATGTTAAATTATTTATCTCATTATGAGATTTTATATAAGCATTTAAATCTGCTAATTGTAAATTTTGAATTTTTTCTAACTCTTTATCTGAATAATCTTGAGCTAATCCTCTATAATATAAAGTAAAAGCTCTATTTAATCTTTGAGATAAAGTTTCACTTCTTAATGGCTCACTTCCTGTTAAAAAGTTCTTCGCAGCTGTTAGTTCTTCTTGTGTAACACCTTTATCAACAAAAGTTTCAATTATTTGTGAAACTAATTGTTTTGCTTCATCTGATGTTTCATTTTTTGTTTGTAAATAACCATTAAAATATGTATGTGATTTATTTATAGAAATAGAACCATAAGCACTGTATGCAAGTCCTCTTTTTACTCTAATTTCTTCCATTAATCTTGAACCAAAACCAGAACCACCTAAAATAAATGATGCAACTTTTGCTTTATAGTTTTCTTCATCTTTAGAGTCAATATTAAATGAACTTCCAAAGTAAATATATGCTTGTTGTGTATCTTTTATTAAAGTTTTTTCTTCTTTTTTAGAAACTAAATTTATCTTAGAATCTTTTGCTTCAGGTCCTACATTTAAAGTTTCTAGAAAAGCTTTGATTTCTTTTTCAAATTCTTTTAAATCATAATCTCCCCCAGCAACAATAATTAAATTATTTAAGTTAATAGTTTTTGATATAAAACTTTCAATATCTTTTAGTTCTATTTTAGAAATAGATTCAATTGTCCCAGCTGATGGATTTTCTAAAGCTGTATCTTTAAAAAGGATTGATTTTAATTGATTATTTGAAACGTAATCAAAATCATTTTCTTTTCTTTTTAAAGAACCAGTTTGTAGAGTTTTTAATTTATCTAATGTATCTTGAGTAAAATTTGGAGATTTAATTAAATTTGTTAAAAGAGTAATACCTTTATTTGATTGCTCTTTTAGGCTTGATAATTCAATAACAAATGTTTCAAATCCATTTGAAGTACTTAAAGAAATTGCATTTTCTTCTAATTCTTGTGCAAATTTAGTTGAACCTAATTCTTTTGTTCCTTCATTTAAAAGTTTTGAAGATAAACTTACTAATCCACTTTTATTTCCATCTTGAATATATCCAGAATTTTTAAAAACTAATTGTAAATTTAAAATTGGTAAACTTTTTTGTTCCTCAAAAATTACAGGTATTTGAACACCCTTTACATCGATATGATTTATTGTAACACCCATTAAACTTCCTTGTAATATTCCTATTATTAATAAAAAATTATATTTAATTTTAAACAAATTAGAACCTTTCTAAAATCTCATAAGCCGTATTTCTTTTTGCTGGGTTTTCACCTATATCTTTAATAAGTCTAATCATCTCTTCTTGATTCATTCTATTTTCAGCACCTGCTGCTTTTACAACATTTTCTTCCATCATTGTGCTTCCAAGGTCATTTGCTCCAAAATTTAAAGCAAGTTGTCCTATATATGATCCTTGAGTTACCCAAGAGCTTTGCATATTTACAAAATTATCTAAATATAGTCTTGAAACTGCTAATAATCTTAAATATCTATTTGAAGATTGTGGTTTGATATCTGGAATTTCAGCTTTTAATAAAGTATTAGCACCTTGAAAAGACCACATAATAAAGGCTCTAAATCCACCTGTTTTATCTTGTAGTTTTCGCAAAAGTTCCCAATGTTCAATAATCTCTTCATCTGTTTCAACTGTTCCAAACATCATTGTAGCAGTTGTTTTCATTCCAATTGAGTGTGCAAGTTCATGAACTTCAATCCATTCAGCACTATCCATTTTATTTGGAGCAATTATATCTCTTACTCTATCACTTAAAATTTCAGCACCAGCTCCTGGAACTGAACTTAAACCTTTATCTTGAAGTCTTTTTAAGACTTCTAAAATAGAAATTTTTGAAACTTTTGCAATATATTTAATTTCAATTGCTGAAAAACCGTGAATTGTAATTTGTGGATATTTTGTATGAATATGTCCTACTAATTCTTCATAATAATCAATTTTAAGTTTTGGATGAACTCCACCTTGAAAAAGGATTTGTGTTCCGCCAATTTCTAAAAGTTCATCAATTTTTTGATCAATCTCTTCAAATTTTAAAACGTAAGAATCTTCATCTTTCCCATGTCTGAAAAAAGCACAAAACTTACAATCAACCCAACAAACATTTGTATAGTTGATATTTCTATCAACTATAAAAGAGGTTGTTTTATCAGGATGTAGTTCTGCTTTTTTAGCACTTGCCATTTTCCCTAAGTCAAGTAATGATGCATTTTTAATTAAATCTAATGCATCTTGATTTGTTAATCTTTTTTTTAAATCTACATCAATTTTTTTTGTCATTTTTAACCTTTAGAAACTAGAACCCAAAGAGAATTCAAATGAAGATGTATCATCTCCAGCTTCAGCATTAAGAGCTTTTGAGAAAATTAACTGTAATGGTCCCATAGGAGAAATCCATTCAAGTAATGCTCCTGTTCCTGATCTTTGTATATCTGAGAATGAATCTTGACCAATCATACCATAGTCATAGAATAATCCCCATCTCATTTTTGCAGCTGGAATTAATGGGAAACTCATTTCAACTGAGTTCGCCCACATATTTTTATAAGGTTCAGATTTATATCCTGATTCATTTTGAGGGAAAGCATAAGATTTATATCCTCTTAAAGTTCTAGCCCCTCCAAGGTATAAAGAATCACCTTGATTTATTTGACCATTATCAACTAAAATTTTCATTTGAGTTTTTAATCTTAAAACCCAGTCAAGTTCAGCTAAATCTTCTAAAGAGTAGAAATATTTAGCATAAGAGCTTGATTTTAGGTATTTAGAATCTCCACCAACCCCTGCATACTCAAGTGATGTTCCAAGTTTTATACCTTCTCTTGGAAAGTAGAAATCATCTGTATTGTCAAAATTTAAATATGGAGTGATAGAACTTGAAATATAATCATTATTTTCATATAATTTATTTTTTTCTTTAAATGCAACTGATTGGTTATTATAATTTTGAGTAAATGTAGAATCATAATCATAATTTTCAGTAACAAAATCTAGTCTATATCTAGCACCTGCATATAAATCTCTAAATATTTCTCTTCCTAAAGCAACAGAGAAACCTTTTGTATCAATATCTGAATCATAATTACTTCTATTAATTTCAGCTTGACTGTTATGAATTTCAACTTCACCATTATATTTACTATCATTAATAGCAGGATTTTTTAAACTTAATTCAAATCTATTACTTCTAGCAGATACATCAGCACTTAATCCAAGCGCTAATCCAGAACCAAAAACGTTTGCATCAGAAATAGACCCATTTACCATAAGTTTATCGTAAGAACCATATCCTCCACCTAGCATTATTGAACCAGTTGCAGCTTCTGTTACTTTAACGATAATATCTAATTTATCATCACTTACTCTTTTTTCTTCAATAATTACATCTTCAAAGAATCTTGATCTTTTTAATTTATTTGTTGAGTCTTTAAAATCTGTTAAGTTATATAAATCACCTGGAGCTAAATAAACATCTCTTCTAATTACTCTATCTAGTGTTCTTGCATTTCCAGAAACTTTCACATCATTAATATAAACTTTTTTACCTGGAATTACATTATAAACGATATCTACTTTTGAGTTAGCTTCATCTTTTTTTAAATCAAATCTAACATCTGCAAAAGCATAACCTTTATTGGCAACTTGAGTTTTTATATATTCTTGATCTTGTCTTAGTTTTTTAATGTTAAAAGTATTTCCAACAATTAATTTTAATTCAGGATAGATTATTGCTGGATCAACTATTGATGAATCTAAATAGATTTTTATATCATTAGTTGTATATTTTTCACCCTCAGTTATAAAAAAGTCTAATTTTGCTTGATTTGATGCAAAGTCAATATCTAAGAAAGGTTCTTTTACTTGAGCATCTAAATAACCTTTTTCAAAATACAGGTCATTTATTCTTCTTGCATCATATTTTAACTGATCAATTTTAACTTCACCGTCATTTTGACCAAACCACCATGAAGCGAATTCTTTTTCTTTATTTGCAGTAATATGATCAAAATCATCTTGTTCTAATTTTTTAGAACCATGATAATTTGCTTTATTAATAACAATCTCATCACCTTTATTTACGTTAAATGTAACTTTTAAAGATTGTTCATTTATTTTTTCAACTTCTGTTTCAACAACAGAGTTTATAAATCCTTCACTCTCAAGCATAGTAAGAAGTTTTTCTTTTGCTTCTTTTATTCTAGCAGGAGTATACATAGACCCTTTTTTAAGCTTAAGTACGGTTTTAAGAGTATCAATATCTTCTGATCTTGATTTATAACCCTTTATATCAATACTTGCTATTGAAGGTTTTTCTTTAAAAATAAATTTTAAATTTCCATTGTTATTTATTACTTGGATATCTTCGAAATAACCTTGCTTATAAAAGTTAACCATGGCATCATTTAATTTATTCTCATCTAGTTTATCACCAACATTCATATTTAGAGTTTCATTTAAAATTTGTGGTGAAAGCTTATTTACATCATTAAATTCTATAGATTTTATTGTATTTGCACTTAGTGCTGCTGCACAAGCCAAAGATAATAGTACGACTTTGTTTTTCACAACTATCCTTAATTTCATTATAGGTCAATAATATAGCTAAATTCAGTTTATATAATTATTAAGATATAATCACAAATTAATTTATTATAAAAGGTTGTGTTTTGAATATAGGTATTATTGGTTTAGGACTAATGGGAGGTTCTTTAGCAAAAGCGGTAAAAAGATACGGAATAGCCAGTAAAGTTTATGGTTTTACGAATAGTGAGAAAAAT
Organism: Aliarcobacter sp.; assembly: GCA_017995775.1. Classification (GTDB taxonomy): domain Bacteria; phylum Campylobacterota; class Campylobacteria; order Campylobacterales; family Arcobacteraceae; genus Aliarcobacter. The sequence continues at coordinate 38,614 of JAGOIF010000004.1, read as the reverse complement.
AAAAATGATATTTTACAGTTAAATTTAGTAGATGAATTAGTAGATTTAGAAACACTGAAAAAAGTTTCAGATGTTATAATATTGGCGATTCCAGTTGATGCAATTATTGGAATGTTTCCAAATTTTTTGGATATTGATGAAAATACAACTATTATTGATATGGGTTCTACAAAAGAATATATTGTAAAAAGTATTCCAAAAGAAATTAGAAAAAACTTTATTGCAGCTCATCCAATGACAGGAACCGAAAAATCAGGTCCAAAAGCAGCAATTGATGATTTATATGAAGGTAAATCAGTGGTTTTTTGCGATCTTGAAGATAATGCAAATTTACATGTAAATAGAGCTTTTAAAATCTTTCAAGCAATTGGAATGAGAATTGTAGTAATGGATAGTGAACAACACGATGTACATGCTTGTTATATGTCACATTTACCACATATCTTATCGTTTTCACTTGCTAATACAGTTATGAATAATGAAGATCCAAAATCTATAATAGCCCTAGCAGCTGGTGGATTTAAAGATATGAGTAGAATTGCAAAATCGAGCCCTAGAATGTGGGGAGATATTTTTAAACAGAATAAAAAAAATCTTTTAGCTTCTATTGATTTATTTGAAAATCAATTACAAAATGCAAAAAAAATGGTTGAAGAAGATAATTATGAAGATTTAGAAAAATGGATGAAAAAGGCAAATACTTTACATGAGATACTATAAAATAGTATCTCTTCTTAGTTTATAGAATTTATTGCTTCAAAAACTTTTATAGCTTGAAAGTGCTCTTTTACATCATGGGCTCTAATAATCGAAGCTCCATTTCTAATAGACTCCAAATGAATAGCTAAAGTTCCAGGAAGTCTATCTTCTGTTAAACTTGGAACTATTTTATCAATCATTGATTTTCTACTAGCTCCTATTAATAATTCATGTCCAAAGTGGCAAAAATGTTCTAGATTTTTTAAAAGTATTAAATTATGCTCTAAAGTTTTTCCAAAGCCAATTCCCACATCTAAAACAATATCTTTTATTCCAAAATCTTTTGCTTTATTGATTTGATTTACAAAAAAATCATCTATTTCTAAAATTACATTTTCATAAAAAGGCTCTTCTTGCATATTTGATGGATTGTTTTGCATATGCATTATTACGACTGTTGCATTATATGAGGCTGTTATCTTGCAAACTTCATCATCTTGTAAACCAGTAATATCATTTACAATTTTAAAGCCATGATTTAAAACATAATCAATAACTTTTGGACTATAAGAATCTATTGAAAAATCAACTTTTTCATAATATTTACTTTTATAAATAGTATCAACTATCTCTTTTATTCGCTCTAATTCTATATCAGCAGATACTGCAATACTGCCAGGTTTTGATGAAACTGCACCAATATCTATAATATTTGCACCATCTTCAATCATTTTTTCAATTAAAAAAGAAGCTTGTGAATTATCAAATCTACTATTTTTATAAAAAGAATCTTCATTTGCATTTAAAACACCCATTATTTTTGTTTTAAAATCATGCTCTTTTACATAATCTTTTAAAGCTTTTGCAAGGTTTTTAAGTCCAAAAGGTTGAGCTAGTTCTTTTCTTGCAAGGGTTTCAAAATGCTTTGTAGTTCCTATTAATACAGCATCTACATATTTATCTTTTGCAATTATTACACCACTTGGGACTGCTAAATCAGCTCCAATTGATAAGGCATCTTGTTTTAAAATATTTGCAGCACCAACATGAATATTTTTTATATATAAAGTGTGAATTTTAGATTTTTTTGAAAGAATAGTTGCACCTGAGATATCACAATCTAAGTTTTTATAAAATTCTTTTGTATCATTTATAGATATTTTATATGTTTGCATATAAAACCTTTTTAGTGTTTATTTTTTTGGTTTGCCAAAGATAAAAGTAGGGTAGTTAATATATTTATTGGTCTTGAGTTTAACTCTAATAACTTTATTGATTTTGAAAAAAAATCTAACTCTTTTGCACTTAATTTGATTTTTTGACTATTCACTTTTAATAAAATAGATTCAACTATTTGTTTTGCTTCATTTTTAGATATTTTTTGATTTTCTTTTAAAAAATTATAAATATCTTTTAGATCTAATTTATTTAAATTTAATGCTGATTCATCTTTTAAAATAGATGTTTTTAGATATTTGTATGGTAATCTTGAATAAATTGTTGGTAAAAGCGATGTTTTTGAATTTGTAATTATTATAAACACTACATTTCTTGGTGGTTCTTCTAATACTTTTAATAAAGAATTTTGTGCTTCTTTTCTAAATGTACTTCCACATAAAAAAATATATTTTGTCTCATTTGAAGCTATATATGCTTCTTTTATTGCTTGTACTGCTTGAGCTGTTAAAAACTCTTCTTTTTCTTCATTTTTTATAATTCTTGTTGAGTGCAGGGGATATTTTGAAACAAGTTCATTTACTGTTGCTTCAATATCATTTACAATTAAAATAGAAGAATGATTTATAAACTCTATCAAGTTAATTTTCCACGTTTATTTCAGCAAATAAGGCGGCACTTACTGATTTATTATACAATCTAAACATTTGTAAAAGTTTCATATCTAAAGCTTCATCATTTGATTTCATATTAAAAGCATCTTGTTTTTCTTCATCAAATAGCCATAGAAATGAGTGTTTTAATACTTTTGGAATAGTAGCTCGTACATCTTGACTTTTCCCAATGTACCAAAAACAATAACCATTTGGAAAAGAAATACTAAGCATATCTTTAATGTATGAAATATCTTCATCAGATTTTACAGTATCGATGTATCTATAAAATGATTTAAAATCATAATATGGAAGAAATGGTCGATTTAATTTTGTTGAATTGATATTTCCTAAAATATACTCTAAAAACCATTCTCTTTCTTTATCTGTTACTACAATTATAGAAAAACCTCTTTCTAATAAATTGTTAATATTTTTAGAAACTAGTGGTGTCCATTCATATTTTTTTTCTTCCAACCAAGGAGATATTAATCTATCTTCCCTGATTGTATCAACTGTCCAATTTAAGAATTCTTGCACTCTTATTTATCCAAGTCGTAAGCTTCGTGTAATGCTCGAACTGCTAGTTCTGCATATTTTTCATCAATAATCATAGATATTTTGATTTCACTTGTTGAAATGATTCTGATATTTATATTTTCATTTGCCATTGCTGTAAATGCTTTTGATGCAACACCTGTGTGAGATTTCATTCCAACACCAACTATTGATACTTTACAAATTTTTTCATTATAATCGATGTTTTCAGTTTCACTTTTGAATTTATCCATTACTTTTTTACACATTTCCCAATCAGTTTTTGGAATAGTAAAATCTAAATCTGTTTTAGAATCAACACCAACTGTTTGAACAATCATATCAACATTAATATCAGCATCTGCAAGGGCTGTAAAAATAGAAGAAGCAATTCCTGGTCTGTCATTTACTCCATACATTCCTACTCTTACTTGATTTTTATCTAAAGCAATTCCACTTACAACTGGTTTTTCCATGATATTTTCTTCCTTTGTTATTAATGTACCTTCAACTTCTGGCGTGAAGCTACTTCTTGATACTAAATTTACATCTAGTTTTTTTGCCATTTCTACTGATCTATTTTGTAAAACTTTTGCACCCAATGATGCTAATTCTAACATTTCATCATAAGATATTTTTTCTAATTTTTTTGCTTTTGGCTCAATTCGTGGATCTGTTGTATAAATACCATCAACATCTGTGTATATTTCACAAACATCTGCTTTAATAGCTCCAGCAATTGCAACAGCAGTTAAATCACTTCCACCACGTCCTAAAGTTGAAACTCTTAAAGTATCTTGTACAACACCTTGGAAACCAGCAACAATAATAATATTTCCATCAGCAATAGCTTTTTTCATTCCAGTTGTATCAATATGCTCAATTCTAGCTTTTGTATGAGCACCATCAGTTACAATACCAGCTTCTCTTCCACTCATAGAAGTAGCTTTATATCCCATTTCATTTAATGCTATTGATAATAAAGCTGAAGTTACTCTTTCCCCTGAACTTAAAAGCATGTCAATTTCATCTAACTTTGGAGTTTTTGAATAATATTCAGCATACTCAATTAATTTATTAGTTTCACCACTCATAGCAGAAACAACAGCAATTACATCATGACCTTCGTCTTTAATCTTTTTAATGATATTTGCAACATTTTGAATTCTATCAAGTGTACCAACACTTGTTCCACCAAACTTAAGTACTTTTAACATCTAATTTTTTATCCTTTTTAAATATAACCTTCAGTTTTAAAATATTGTAGAACTTGTTTATAAACAGTTCTTTTAAAAAAAGTTATATAATCATAAATATTTCTAGTAGGCACAAACTTATATTCGCTAAATTCAGGAATTTGTGTATTTATATTTATTTTAGCACCTTTTTTTAGTTTAACTAAGTAATATTTTTGAATTTGACCATCAAATGGGTACATTTTTTTAGCGATAGAAGGAGGAAATTCGTAAGAAACCCAAGTTGGATATTCTGCAATTATCTCAACTTGATCTGTACCAATTTCTTCTTCTAATTCCCTAAATAAAGCCTCTTTTGATGATTCGCCTTCATCAATCCCACCTTGTGGAAATTGCCAAGCATTTTCCACATCGGTTCTTGAGGCTATAAATATTTCGCACGTGTGAGGATATTTTGCTGATAATACAATTGCCGCTACGTTTGGTCTGTATTTTTTTGTTTCGTTATTAATTGTTATTTTCGTTTTATCAGTCATAAATATCTTTTCCCTTATAATTAGCCAGATATTTTACAAAAACTAGGATTAAAAATTGCTTTTATATATACACATACCCTTTTGCGATAGTAAATGTTTTTACTGCGCTTTTAATTCATACACAGATAGATTTCATTTAAAACATGAGTATATGAATGCATTAAAAAAACAACTAAGAAATAATCTCGATAATTATCTTATAAAAGATAATAAAAAAATAGAAACAGTATTTATAGGAGGAGGAACTCCTTCTACAATTAAGGCTTTTGAATATGAAGAAATATTCAAAATGATAAAGCCATATCTAGAAGAAAATGCTGAGATAACAACAGAAGCAAATCCTAATTCAGCCTCGTATGAGTGGCTAAAAGGTATGTATAATTTAGGGGTTAATCGTGTTAGTTTTGGTGTTCAAAGTTTTGAAAATAATAAACTAAAATTCCTTGGCCGCTCACATAATAGTAATAGTGCTATAAAGGCTATACAAAATGCTCACAGTATAGGTTTTAAAGGTATTAACTGCGATATAATATATGGTGTTAAAAATGATACATTGGAAAGTCTAAAGATGGATTTCGATACAGCTTTCTCACTTCCAATAACCCATTTAAGTGCTTATTCTTTAATCATTGAAGAAGGAACAAAATTTTTTGATACATCAAGTGTAAAGATTGATGATGAAGAGTTATCATATGAAATTTTTGATTACATAAATACTAAAGGTTTTCATCAATATGAGATATCAAATTTTGCAATAAACAAAGAATCTGAATCAAAACATAACTATGGATATTGGCAACATAAAGAGTATTTAGGAGTTGGAGCTGGAGCTGTTGGATATGTAAATAAACAAAGACAATATCCTTTAAAAGGGATTGAAGAATATATAGAAAATCCACTTTTTTATGACTTTGAAGATATAGATGAAAGTGATGTAAAAACAGAAAAAATACTACTTGGATTAAGATGTTCAAATGGGATAGAAATTTCATTATTTAATGAACAGGAATTAGAAAAAATTGATGATTTAATCAAATATGACAAAGTTTATATAGAAGATAATAAAGTTTTTAACAAAAATTTCTTACTTTCTGATGAATTAGCCTTATATATACTAGATTAGTTTGTTAACAAATTTATAATATAATCGAAGCTTTTAAAAGGTAAAAATAAATGACTATAAAAGATACAGTAAAAAAATACACAAATGAATTAAAGCAAGTAACACATATACCAGCCAAAGAAGTGGAAATATTGATGTTACATCTTTTAGAAAAAAACACAATATGGTTACATCTAAACTATAATAACGAATTTTTAAAAGAAAAAGAATTAGCTAATTTAGTTAAAAAAAGAGCTACAAACTATCCTTTAGAATATATAATTAACAAAGCCTCTTTTTATGGGGAAATGTTCATTGTAAAAGAGGGTGTTTTAATACCAAGACCAGAAACAGAATTTCTTCTTGAAAATGCCCTTGAGATTTTAAAAGATAAGAAAGAAACACAAACAATCCTAGAAATAGGCACAGGAAGTGGAATTATCTCTGTGATGCTAGCGCTTTTAGTTCCAAACATAAAAATAATAGCAGTTGATATAAATGAAAAGGCATTAGCCTTAGCAAAAGAGAACGCCATAAAGCACAATGTGCAAAATAAAATTGAATTTAGATTAAGTAATTTGTATGAAAATGTGAATGAAGATGATATTTTTCTTTGTATTTCAAATCCTCCATATATTGCAAATGATTATAAGTTATCAACAAATGTAAAATATGAGCCTTCAAATGCGTTATTTGGTGGAAATATTGGAGATGAGTTATTAAAAGATATCATTAAAAACACAAGTGAGCGAAAAATACCTTATTTACTTTGTGAAATGGGTTATGATCAAAAGAATCCTTTAGAAAACTACTTTAAAGAGTTTAATGTGGATTCTTATAGTTTTTATAAAGATTATGAAAGTTTTGATAGAGGATTTACTCTAAAATTTAAAATATAAAAGAAGGAATAAAATGTTTAAAGAATTTAATTTAGAAAATTTAGAAAACTCAAAAGAGATATTAGAAAAATTATTAGATAAAAGTAGAAATGAAATTGATGATTTATTAAAAATAGAAAATAAAACATACAAAAATTTTGTTTTGCCATTTCAAGAAATAGGGGAGAATATCAATAATTTTCTTACTCCTATTTTTCATATAGACTCTGTAAAAAATTCAGAAATAACTACAAAAGTATATGAAGAGTGCATACCACTTATCTCAAAGTACGAGACAGATATTTCTCAAAATGAAGATATTTATATATCTTTAAAAACTATACAGTCTAATGAAAATAGTAGTTTAAATAATATACAAAATAAAGTTTTAGAAAATGAGATAAGAGACTTTACACTATCAGGTTGTCATCTTGAAAAGAAGCAAAAGAAAAGATTAGAAGAGATAAGTTTAAGACTTAGTGAACTATCTCATAAGTTTTCTCAAAATCTTTTAAATGCTACAAATAAGTTTGAAATGATAATTGATGATTTTGAAGATGTAAAAGAAATCCCAAGTTCTGATTTACAATTAGCAAAGTTTGAAGAAGCTGGAGTTACTAAATATAAATTTACACTTCAAATGCCATCTTATTTAGCATATATTACATATGGAACATCAAGAGAAAAAAGAGAAGAGATTTACAAGGCATATTGTACAAGAGCTCCTGAAAATGGAAAAATAATTGAAGAAATTCTAGCTTTAAAAAACGAAAAAGTTAAAATTCTTGGTTTTGAAAACTATGCACAATATTCACTTGCTACAAAAATGGCTTCAAAAGAAGAAGATGTTATTAAATTCTTAGAAGAATTAGGTCATAAAGCTAAAAATAAAGCAAAAGAAGAGCTTGAAGATATAAAAGCAATGGCATTTAAAGATGGTATCACTGATTTTAGATCAAGTGATATGTCTTACTACTCTGAAAAGCTTAAAAAAGAGCAGTATGATTTAGATGAAGAGTATTACAGACCATATTTTGAGCAACAATCTGTTTTAAATGGTTTTTTTGATTTCTTACATCAAATGTTTAATATTAAGTTTACTAAAGCGAATACACCTGCTTGGGATGAAAAAGTAAAAGTTTATGATTTAAGCGAAGATGGAAAAACAATTGCTAGAATTTATATTGATTTAGAAGCTAGAAAAGAGAAGCGTGGTGGCGCTTGGATGAATAACTGGCATAGTTACTACAAAGATTCAAAAGGTGAGCTAAATCTTCCAACTGCATATATTGTAGGAAATTTTCCACAATCTACAGAAGAAACACCATCACTTTTAAGACACTCAGATGTTGTTACATTATTTCATGAAATGGGACATGCATTACATCACTTATTAAGTAAAATAGAAGAACCATTTGTAAGTGGTATTTCTGGAGTTGCTTGGGATACTGTTGAGTTCCCATCACAATTTTTAGAATATTTTTCTTACGATAAAGAAGTTTTAAAACTATTTGCAAAACATTATATTACAGGAGAAGTTTTAGATGATGAGGCTATCAATAAGATAATCAAAGCTAAAAACTTCCAATCATCACTTGCAACTTTAAGACAAGTGGAATTTGCATTGTTTGATTTTAAAGTATATCAAAAGTTATACAAAACGGAAGATGAAATACAGGATTTATTAGATTCACTTAGAAAAGAATTCGCTGTTATGGTACCTCCTAGATATAATAAATTCCAAAATGGATTTTCACATATTTTTTCAGGTGGATATGCAGCTGGATACTATTCATATAAGTGGGCAGAAGTACTAAGTGCTGATGCTTTTTATATGTTTATTGATTCAGATAATGTGTTTAATAAAGAACTTGGTATAAAGTATAAAGAGACTATATTAAGTCAAGGTGGTTCATCAGATATGGACAAATTATTTTTCAATTTTGCACAAAGAGAGCCAAGTGTTGATTCTTTACTAAAAATTGATGGAATTATTAGCTAAATTTTGCAATAATAACACTCTTAATAACTATACCAACAAGGATTTAATAAAATGACAAACGCAGAAACAATTTCAAAATTAAATAACGCTTTAAGTACTCTAATTAAGGCATATGAAGAACTTCAAGAAGAAAATAATAACTTAGAATTAAGAATAGTTGAATTAGAAGACGAAGTATTAGAATTAGAATCAGCAAAAGAAGATTTAGAGAAAAATGTTGATGAGTTTAAAAATCATACAGAAGAAGATAAATCAAATATTAGTACAATGTTAGGAAAAATTGAAAGTATTTTAAATAGAAAAGTATCAGATGTTAGTACTGGTGTTAAAACAGAAGAAAAAAAAGAAAATATTCTTAATTTAGAAAGCACTTCAAACACGAATACAAATACTAATTCAGAAAACAATCCATTAAATGTTCTAAAAAAAGATGAAACAAAAGATGAAGAATCATCAAATGGTAGTAGCAATAAAATTGATTTAAATAGAATGGCATCATTATTAAATGGTTTTAATCATTAGAAATAAATTCTAAATTATGTTTATTTTAGTAAATAAAGATTCTTTGTATAAGACATTTGGAATTGAAAATTTCAAACTATTAGAAGATGCTGTTGATACAATGGCACCTTCATTAGTAGAGTACCATCTGAATGCTCTTAGTGAGTATTCAGATGAAGCTTATTTTAATAAAAGAGATATCGAAAATTCAATATCAGTAGGGGATTATAACTTATACATAGATTATAGTGAAAATGTATATTTAGAGTTTAATTCAAGCGATGATAATTATACTCAAGGCTTTTGGTAATAGCTTAGATTTATTTTGTATAAAAAAACTAAATATTAGATAATATTAGTTTTTCTATACCTTTGCACTCTCCAATATGAGGAAGTAGTTCAAAACTTATTTGTGGATATTGTTGTTTTAATTGATTTATTTCATCAGGAATATCTACTTTTACGTGTTTTCCAGCAGCTAGAAAATATGGGAAAAATTTAATATTTTTACACCCTTGATTAATAGCTTCAATTGCAGAAAAAGAAATAGATGGTTCTGCTAATTCTAAAAATGAAGAAAGAACTATCAACTTATCATCTTGTAAACTTTCTTTTATTTTAAATACAATATTTCTGATCTCATCATTGGAAGATTGTAATTTACTTCCATGAGCTACTATTATTAAAGCTTTCATATTTATCCTTTATTTTTACTATTTTATCTAGATTTAGAGCAGTTTAATATTCAATATTTGTTAACTCATTAAATCAATTGTTGCTCTTAATCTTTCCTTATCAAAATGGGTGTAAATTCTTGAAGTATTAATATCTGCATGACCTAAAGCTTCTTGAACAAGAATCAAATCTCGATGTTTAGAATAAAGTAGGGTTGCAAAACTATGTCTTAACATATGTGCACCATTTTTTTCTTTTCTAATTCCAGCACTTATCAATATATTTTCAACGATTCTACTCACATATGCTTGGGTAAGCCTATTTCCTGATTTATTACAAACAAGTAAATCACTATTGCAAACTCTAATATCAAGCCAATTATTTAAATCATTTTGTATTATCGAGGATTTTATCATTACAATTCTAGGTTTATTTCCTTTTCCTTTGATTTGTAAAACATAAACATCATCTTCTTTAAACATATCTTTTTGTCTTAGATTTAAAATTTCACTAACTCGTATTCCTGTATAGATTATAATTTTTAAAATAAGTCTATTTCTATTGGCAATATTATCAGTAAATTCAAAATCATCAATAGCTTGTAAAAATCTATCAATTTCTTCTTTATTCATATATGAAGGAAGTTTTGAACCACTTTTACCACTTAAACCACCCCAATTTTTAAGTTCAATTTTATATAAATATGAACTTCCATCTTCATTTTCATTTTGTTTATCTATGTAAGAAAACAAAGCAAGTAGGGCAATACGATGGTTTTTTTTAGAAGCATCCGATAATGAACTTGTTTGACTTGCTAAAAAATCACTAAGAAGTTCTTCATCAATTTCTTTCATGGAAGCAAGTCCAAGATTAATACAAAAATTGTATAGTTTAAAAAGAGGATTAAAATATGTGTTTATTCCACTAAGTCCTATATTTCTGGCATCTTTAACAGTCATTGCTAATTCATCAATATTATTTGTACCTTTAATCAAAGATTGAATTATGGCAGCAAGTTTATCTTTATCTGTAACTTGTTTATTTGAAAGGGATGTAAGTTTGTATCTAATTAATCTTTCAATCCAAAATAAGAGTGTTTTATCAAAACTACTCATAATGTCTAAATCATATCTCATTTCACGTCCATATATTAATATAAAATTATAATTAGTATTGAAAACTATAATTTTCAAACTAATAACTATGTAAGGAGAAGAGTCTATTTTCTTCTTCCTTTAGCAAACTCAATTATGTATTCTGCAATATCATCTAAATGAATAATATCTTTTACAGCCCCAGCTTGAATTGCTTTCATAGGCATTCCAAAAACGACACAACTCTCTTCATTTTGTGCAACTGTATAAGCACCGTTATCATGTAATTCTTTCATGGCAATCATTCCATCATCGCCCATACCAGTCATCATAATTGCCATTGCTGATGAACCAATATTGTTATTTACAGATCTAAACATTACATCAACGCTAGGTTTATGTTGACTAACTTTTTTTGTATCTAGTAATTTTGTTCTATAGTCATTTCCTACTTTTTCAATAGTTAAATGCATATTTCCAGGAGCTAAATATCCATGACCTTTTTGTAAAATCATTCCATCTTTAGCTTCACATACTGTTACATCTGAATGATCATTTAATCTTTGTGCAAATGAGTTTGAAAAACCATATGGAATATGTTGTGTTATTATAATTGGAGGTAAATTGCTTGGTAACTTTTTAAATACTCTTAATAGTGATTCAACTCCACCTGTTGAAGAACCAATTGCTACTAATTTCATCCCTGGAAGCATTGCAGGTTTTGATAAAATAACTTCATCTGGATGTACTTTATACTCAATAGTTTGAGTTTTAATCTCAGATGCTTTTGATGCTGGTGGTTTTTTTAATGTATATCTTTTTAGTAAAAAAGTTAAATTTAATAAAGTATCTTTAACCCTACTTTGAAATGAATCCATTGATTCACCTGCTTCTGGTTTTGGAATAAAACCAACAGCACCATCATCAAAAATATCATTTCCTCTTACGCTTTCTCCTGAAATAACAACCGCAGGCATTGGATGAAGTCTCATTAAATTTCTTAAAAAAGTTACTCCATCCATTTTTGGCATATTTATATCAATTGTAACTAAATCAGGTTCATATTCTTTTATTTTTTCTCTTGCATCATAAGCATCAGTTGCAACACAAATAACTTCAAATTCATCGATGGAATTAATCATATCTTTTATAATTCTTCTCATTGATGCAGAATCATCTATTACTAAAACCGTATACACATCTATTACCAGCCTATTTCAATTCTTTTTTTTCTAATTTTTAAGCTTAGAAAAGTTCTATTTCCATTTGAGGTTCAGTTTCTTTAGAATCATAACCAAATAACTCAACAGCACCAACATATTCTTTGATAACCGGTGCTTTTGTAATTTCTTGTTGAAGTGATTTCTCTTCAGATACGATTTTACTGTCTGTTTCAGATTTTTGTGTAACTTTTATATATGTTTCAAAATCATTTGCTAATAGTATTAATCTTCCATGTTCACCACGCGTGTGTTCACTTAGAAGTTTAAAACCCTCAGATTTACAAAAATCTTTTGCAAATTCAACGTTTCTTGAACCAATTGATTGAGAAGATAGGCTGATTTGCATAATATCTGCACCACCTGATATTTTTGCAAACATATTTTTCTTACTACAACCTAATTTATACATCTCATTTAACATGGCTTCAACAGAATAAAGACCATATTTCATATCATCATTTGTATTATTTGTTTTTGGTAATAAAAAGTGATTCATTCCTTTTATTTTTGTTACTTTGTCATAAAACATAATAGCAACACAAGAGCCTAATAATGTTTTAAATGCGATTTCTTCAACATCATTTCCAACAGCAAATTCGCCACCAATTACAGTATGTGTTAAATAACCTTTTGTTTTTTGAGTAAATCTAACTGACGAAGTTTTTTCAATACTTCCATCTTTATGACCTATAACAATCAAACTATTTCCTTTTCTTTTACAAAAATGTTTTGTCCTACTCTTTTTACATAGTGAACTAAATCTTGAGGATTTTCAGAATGTCCTAGGTATAAAGTCCCACCAATTTTTAGGTGTTTAAATAGTTTTTTTAAAATCGCATTTTGGTCTTCAGAAGAAAAATAAATCAATACGTTTCTACAAAAAACCACATCAAATTGGTTTTTAGAAAAAGGATATGAATCATCATTTAAGTTCATGATTTTAAATGTAATCATTTTTTTTAATTCGTCATTTACTTTTATTAAAACTTCTTCACCTGATAAATTCTTTTGAACTCTTCTTTTAAAATATTTTTGTGGTTTTATCCAAGAGGGAAACTCTTTTGATGATTTTGAAAATCTATAAATACCATCTGCTGCATATTGTAAAACATTTGTATCAATATCACTTGCAATGATAGATGCACTAATATTTTTATTTAATTCATCTTTTGCTTCTAAAACCGTCATTGCCATAGAATATGGTTCTTCTCCTGTAGAAGAAGCAGAACAATACATTTCTATTTTACTTCCACCATTACTTGCAAAAAGAGGAAGAACTCTATTTTTTAAATCTAAAAAATGGAAATCTTCTCTAAAAAAATGTGTTTTATTTGTTGTAAATGAATTGATAAATTCTGTAACATTATTTCCTTGTTCAATAGATTTTAACAAATCCATTATATCACCTGAAAATCTACAATTTCTTTTTAATTTATCAATTCTATTTGAAATCATTATGTCTTTATTATCAGCAAGGGTTATACCCGTTAAAGAATAAAGAATCTTTTTTACTTTGTTATGAACATCATCTACTGTGTAACTCATATTAGTTAAGAAGCCCTTTTTACGCTGCTCATATCTTTTTCTATTTTAATTTGAGCATTAATAATACCAATAACATCTAAAATTAAACCAATACTTCCATCACCTCTAACAGTTGCAGCACCAATTCCTTGAACGCTTCTAAAGTTTTTATCTAGAGGTTTTACAACAACTTGATGTTGATTTAAGAATTCATCTATTGATAAAGCGACTTTTGTATTTCCAGATTTAACAACTATTAACATACCCTCTTCTAGTTTATTAAAGCTCTTTTCTAAACCAAACAGTTGATGTAATTTAACAACTGGAATAAATTCTTCTCTTAACATTAATAAATCTTGAGTACCATCTCCAATTTTTTTAATCATTTCAGAACTTGGCTGTAAAGATTCTACAATTGAACTTAAAGGTAAAATATATTTTTGATTACCAACTCTAATATCTAAACCATCTAATATTGCAAGTGTTAAAGGTAACATAATTGTAATAGTTGTTCCTTCACCTATATGAGTATCTAATTTAATTGCGCCACCTAATTTATGGATATTTGTTTTAACAACATCCATCCCAACACCTCGACCTGAAATATCTGTAATTTCGTCTGCTGTTGAAACTCCTGCTCCAAAAATCAATAAAGCTTTTTCATTTTGAGTCATTGAGTTATATTGATTTTCATCAATTTGACCTTGTTCTAATGCTTTTAATGCAACTTTTTCTGAGTTAATACCTTTTCCATCATCTTCAATTGTAATAATCATTTGTCCATTTGCTTGTTCAGCTGAAATACTTATTGAACCAACTTCTGGTTTTCCTGTTAATGCTCTATCTTCTGGCATTTCAATACCATGATCTAGTGAATTTCTAATAATATGCATTAAAGGATCTGTTAAACCTTCAATCATTGCTTTATCAATTTCAACATTATCTCCATAATGCTTGAACTCAACTTTTTTACCAAGTTTTTTAGAAATATCTCTTACAACTTTTGGAAATTTAGAATAAATAGAATCCATAGGAACCATTCTAATACTCATAATTGAATCTTGCATATCTCTAATATGTCTTTCAAGTAATTCTAATCTTTCTAAAACAGAATTTCTTGTTTTTGACTCTTCAATAGTAGAAGAAAATTGAGTTAACATAGCATTTGTAATAACCAAATCCCCAACATTATTCATAAGTAAATCAATTTTATCTAGATTTACTCTAATACTGTTATTATTATTTGAAACAGATTTTTTACCACCTGTTTCATTCTCACCATCTTCACCAGCAGTTGGTCTTTGTTTTCTTGCAACAACTTCTTCTTTAGGAGCTATATTTCTTGTTTGTTTTTCATCTTCAAACTTTTCTTCAATTTCATCATCGTCATTCATTTGCATAACTGAATCGGGATTAATATCAGGCATTTCATCAAAAAATCCAAAGTTCTCTCTATCTAAATCTATTACACTTGGCTCATCACCAATATCATTAGATAACTTTTCTAAATCATTATCATAAAAACCATAGTTCTTTTGCTCTTCATCCATATCATCATCAGCAAAAATTCCATATGCTTTAACACTACTGTCTCTTTGATCATTTAAATCATCATCAAAGAAACCGAAGTTTTCATTATGAGTTACTTCTTCTTTTACAATAGCTTTCTTCACTTCAGACTTTTTCACTTCTATAATAGGTTCTTTTTTTACAGTATCTCCGCTTGAATAAGCTCTGATTTCTTGTAACAAAGCAGTTGTCATACTTGTAAAGATTTCTCTAGTTAGTGTATTTGAAACTTCTAAATCTAGAATTTCTTTCATAACATCTAAACCATCTATTAATGTTTCAGCCATTTCTGGAATATATTCTATTTTATGATTTCTTAGTTTATCCATTAAACTTTCAACATCATGAGTAAATTCAGCAAAGAAAACTAACTCAACAGATGCTCCACTTCCTTTTAAAGTATGTACATCTCTAAAAAGTTGTCCCATCTCTTCATCTGTTAATGAACCATTATTCTCAGCTTCCAAAAGAACATTATCTGCTGATTCAAATAATTCCTCTGCTTCTTCAAGAAACATTTCTCTATATTTAGAAATATCAAACGACATTAGAGCTCCTTTATTTATCTACTTAAAACTATATTTACTGCTTTTAACAATTGATCAGGAACAAATGGTTTTACAATCCATCCTGTCGCACCAGCAGCCTTTCCTCTTGCTTTCATCTCATCGCTTCTTTCAGTCGTAAGTACTAAAATCGGTTTTTTAGAATATAATGATATCTTTCTTAATTCACCAATAAGTGTTAATCCATCCATATTTGGCATATTAACATCAGTGATTATTAAATCAAAATCAGCAGACTTTGCTTTTGCTAAACCATCAACACCATCGACAGCTTCGGTTACATCTGTATAACCACCCTCGTTTAGTGCATAGTTTAGCATATCTCTTAGCATTGTAGAGTCGTCTACTATTAAAAGCTTAGCCATATTAAAACCCCTTAAGTTTTGTTTAAAAAATTATTTATATATACTATCGTAAGAAATATTAAATTAGGGTTATAAAATGATAGAAATTAAATTTGTTTATAAGTTATTAAAATAGATAAAGGCTTATTTTAGAGTGTTTTTAAAGGATAATATAAAGTTATTTTAGGAAAAAAAGTAAGGAGTTACCCTACTTTTTAATATTTATTTACTTAGTTTCGTTAGCAGATAATTCTATTCTATCTTTTGTAACTTTTAAAACTTTTACTTCAATTTCTTGACCAACAGATAATATATCAGATACATTAGTTACTCTTTCTTTTGAAATTTTAGAGATATGTAAAAGTCCTTCTCCACCCTTTGATAAAAGAATAAATGCACCAAAATCAACAACTCTTTCAACTTTTCCAGAAACTACTTCATCAATAGAATATAATTTTTCAAAATCTATATTTTTAGGACTATCTTTTCTTGCAGGTGCATTATTTGAAATAGTTTTAATATGCTCACAAGCATCTAAAATATTTTGTTTGTTTCCACCACTTACTTTTACCATTCCATTATCTCTATCTAAGTCTATTGAAACTGTAAATTTCTCGATAATTTCTTTAATAGTTGCCCCTGCTTTTCCAATAATAACCATTATTTTACTAGGATCAATTGCAAATTGTTCAACTAAAGGTAATGCATTACTTGGAACTATTTCAAGAGCAGCTTCTTCCATTAGTTTTAAAATATGTTCTCTTCCTTCTTTTGCTTGAAGTAATGCTTCTTTTAAAACAGATAACTCAATTCCACCAAGTTTGATATCCATTTGAAGAGCTGTAATACCTTTTGTTGTACCTGCTACTTTAAAGTCCATATCTCCATCATGATCTTCAAGACCCATAATATCTGTAAGAATTGAATAGTTATTTCCTTCAACTACCATTCCCATAGCAACTCCAGCAACTAAATCAGAGATTGGAACGCCAGCTGCTTTAAGAGCAAGAGAACCTCCACAAACTGTTGCCATTGATGAAGAACCATTTGATTCCAGAATTTCAGAAACTAATCTTACTGTTTCACTATAATCATCATCAATTGTAGGCTCAAGTGCTTTTTTAGCTAAATTTCCATGTCCTAATTCTCTTCTTCCTACACCAAACATCGGTTTTGCTTCTCCAACTGAGAAACCAGGGAAGTTATAATGAACCATGAATCTGTCAACTGAAGTTCCTTTATCAGTTAATACTTCATACATTTGACCATCTTTTGCACCTGCGATTGTTCCAATAACTAAAGCTTGTGTTTCTCCTCTTGTAAATAAACAAGATGAGTGAGTAGATGGTAAAATATTTGTTTCAATATTAATAGGTCTTACATCTTTAAGCCCTCTTCCATCTGCTCTTACTTTATCTGTAACAATCATATTTCTTACGATTTCTCTTTTTACAATACTAACAGCTTCATAAATAGTAGCAAATGCTAATTCCTTAGCAACACAATGATCATTTTTAGAAATCATTTTAGCAACATCTTTTAACTGAGTTGCTCTTTCACTTTTTGCTAATTTTTTAATAGCTTCTTTGATATCACTTGAGAAATTATCTCTAACATAATTTATTACAGATTCTTCAATTGTAAATTCAATAAGTTCAACTTCAACTTTTTCTTTACAAACTGCTTCAAAACCTTTTTCATAAGTTAAGTTAGCTTCTTTTAATGCATTTTGTGCAAATTCAATTGCTTCAACAAGCATCTCTTCATTCATTTCATTTGCATTATGAATTTTTGTAAATGCTTCAATATCAACTTCAACTAATTCTCCTGAAGAGATAGTTTTCATTTCAATCATTAATAACTCATCTTTAGATCCAGCAACATATAAATCTAATACAGAATCTTCTAGTTCTTTTGGTGTTGGATTAATTACATAATTTCCTTCAACTTTTCCAACTCTAACACCACAAACAGATTTTTTAATTGGTAAATTTGAAGTATATAAAGCAGCATTTGCAGCATTTAAAGCTAAAGTTTGTAAATCTACATTTTTATCAGCACTTAAAACCATAACTGTAATTGTTGTAGGATAAGCATAACCTTTAGGGAAAAGTGGTCTTAAACTTCTATCAATAACTCTTGAAGTTAATGTTTCAAAATCACTTGGTTTTCCTTCTCTTTTAATAAATCCACCTGGTAATTTTGCTGCTGCATATGTTTTTTCAATATACTGTACAGTTAAAGGAGTAAAATCTTCACTTCCTGGATTGTCAAATTCACTTACAACTGTTGCAATTACAACTGCATTACCTATTCTTGCTAACACAGAACCATTAGCTTGTTTAGCTACTTTTTCAAACTCAAAAATCTCTTGTTTTTTATTTAATTCAAATTCACAAACTGTTGACATTTTTTTTATCCTTTATTTATTATCTCTATATCTTCGAAACTTACATCTTCTAAACTATCATAGTAAAAATTAATAGATACAAAATGATCTAATTTTTTTACAAAATATAAATCATCGGCAATTGAATCTATTGTAGGAATACTAGCAGTTGGTAAAACTGGAGTTGCTACTGAAATAGATTTTGCTTTCAAATTTATAGCTGTTTTTATGCAGGCCATCATCGTCAAACCTGTGTTAATTCCTTCATCAACAATTAACACGTTTTTTCCCTCTAATCTTTTAATTTTTTCACCATGTCTAAATCTTTTTACTTTTTGAGTAAGGGTATCATCAAAAATTTGTTTAGATTTTGAATAGACATAATCTAAACTTATATCAAAAGATTTAACTAACTCTTCATGGATTAAAACTTCTTCATGTTCTGTTACTACAGCTATCTCACAATCTTCATTATTTGGAGCATAAATTTTTTCTGAAAACATAATATCAAATTTACCATTTAAGGCTCTTGCTATTATTTTTGCAATTTCAAAGCCACCATATGAACTTGCAATTACAGTCCAATCTTCTAACTTCATACTATCAATTGGCAAAACATCTAATAATCTGTAAGCCGCAACTTCTCTATTTTTAAAAAATACTTTATCTGGATTCATTAGTTATTGTTTTCCATTTTATATTTTTGTTTAAGTCCACCTATTGGCTTTAATATTAAGTTAACAAAAACTATTTGTTGCTCGACTCCTTTAGGATCAGAAGAAGATGAAGGAACAACTTCGTTTTCATATCTTAGGTCTAAATTCCAACAATTATCATCCATATTAAAACTAATACCTTGTTTGCTTCTAATTTTTTCAATAATATTATAATTTTCATAGTAAGAAACTCTATAATCTTTTGCTATTTTATATGAAGTACTAGCTCTATATGATTCTAAATCTTCTCTACTTGGGTTGTTTTCAGATTTTTTTGATTTAAAATACCCTAAACCAATTGAGAAATCTTCATAGGTAAAAGTCGTATTTGCAGAATTTTCAACATATTCTTTATCTTCAACATTATAAATGATTTTACCGGAAACACTTCCATAATCATGATTTAATTTTACATAATTTTCTAAATTTTGTAGTCTTGGGTTGTCTACTTCATCATAAAGAATTGATTGTGAAATTTTATGATTTATAAATTGTTTTAAACTACCTTTATTATATAAAGATTGATTTGCTGATAAAATTATTTCTTTTTTCTCTTCTATTATGGGAAAAGCTTTTAAATTTTCATATTTTACACTATCTTCTTTTTTAACAGTTATTCCAAATAAATCACCATCATCTTTTAGGTTCTTAGGAATTACATATTCAGCATTTAAATTAAGAGTATGTAAATAATTTGTATAAGGTTTAATTAAATCACTTCCCACTGATACTGAACTTCTATTTTGAAGTAAAGTACCATCTTTATAATCAGAATTTGTAAAATTATCATAATCATATTTACTTAATATGGTTTTATTTTCAAAAGCTAAATACATAAAATCATCAGCAAAATATTTACTATAACTAATTGGTACGCTTAATTCATAAACTTTTGCATTTAAGCCTTTTGGTCTTGTATAATTCATCATTTTTGTATCAGCTGAATAAATTAAATTATCTATAAATGATTCTTTGTTATATGCATGAAATTGTACCTGAGGAAGTTCTTGTAAAGTTTCATTATTAGATTTTCTAGATGTATCTATATAATATCTTGCATATGTTCCTGCATAATAATCAGGTGTATTGTAAAAATAATTAATTTTTGATTCAACTTTTTTATCGGTTGAAAAAATATAATCATCTTCTTCTAAAGTAATATATTCAACATCATTTAAATAATTTAAAGATGCATATAATCCATCATCATGTTTTGTATTTGAGAAAATATTTCTTCTTTGGTAATCAAGATTAATACCATAATGTAAATCATTTTCTAAGCTATTCTTTTTAACATAATCATTTTCTTCTTTAAAAGCACCTGTTTTCATCTCTAAAATGGAATCTCTTGAATCCGCATATCTATAATATAAATATGAACCATAACCTCTTTTAGTTCTAACTTGAGGTATTAATTCAAAGTCATAATTTACAGCAGGTGCAAAAAATATTGGTTGTGAATAGTGGAAACCTTCGTATTTAGAATATCCTATTGTTGGAAGCAAAAGTCCTGTTCTTCTTGTTGTATCAGTTGGAAAACCTAAATATGGACTATATAAAATAGGAACGTTTTTAATATATAATCTTGGATTATAAGCATTTATCCACTTATCTTCAATATCATAATCAGCAGAAGAAGCTCGTATACTCCATAATGGATCTAAACAATCACAAGATGAAATAATAGAACTATCTAATTCAATTACATCTTTTTCTTTTAATGATGTTTTTGAATTCACCCAAATTTTATTGTCATTTGCATATAAAAACATAGGATTTTGATTAGAAACATCATTTTTCAAATCAACAAAAGCATAATTACTTTGTGTTTGAATATTATTATCTTTGATTATTAAAACATTATCAAATAGTTCAAATGTCTCATTATCTTTGTCATAAATTATTTTATCAGCACTTAAATAATAAGTAGGAGAGAAAACAACTACGCTTCCTGTTGCCGTTACAATATTTTCTTTTGTATCTATATCTTTTGATATTAACTGAAACTTCTCATTTTTAATTTCTTGCGAACAAAGTAAGGTACTAGCAAGCAATAATGAAAGTATAATTTTTTTATGCATTAACCACCAGCGTTCTTCCAGTTATATCATGAAAAGTTTTTCTACCTTCATTAAAAAATCCTATTAAAAAACCAACATAAAAAAACATTTCTGAAAAAATTCTTCCAACAGCTCTTAAAAATGATGAAAATAAAGATACTCTATCCCATGAATTTACATCAATAACTCTTATTTTTGCTACTATTTTACCAATTGTAGCTCCAAAATACCAAACGAAAAAAGTATGATATACAACTTTTAATACTATAAAAGGCATTACTAAATCAGTTTTTATAAAAAACATCATAGCTTCCATATTATCACTAAGAGATGATATATTTCCCCAAAATATAGCTATAACTATCACAGTTAATAATAAATCATCAACTATATATGCATATGCTCTTGAACGCATTGACGCTAGTTGAAGATCTGTACTATTACTTTGCATTAATTATTACTTTAAAGCTTGATAAGCAATATCAGATCTACATTTCTTACCAGCAAAATGTACTTGCCCACATAATGCATAAGCTCTATCTCTTGCTTCTTTTATACTTTTTCCAAATCCAACACAAACTAAAACTCTTCCACCTGTTGCCATTAATTTATCATCAATTTTTTCAACACCTGCATAAGATATATGAGAATTATTTAATAAATCTTCATCTACAATTTTATCAACAATAATTTCAGCTGCTGTACTTGAGCTATATGGATAGTTTGCACTTGCCATTACAACTCCAACACAAAATTCATTTTTGATTTTGATATCTAATTTATCTAGTTGTTTTGTAGCACCTTTATAGAATAGTTCAGAAACAGGAGTTTCAAGTAATGGCATTAAAATTTCACACTCAGGATCACCAAATCTAACATTGTATTCTAATATTATAGGTTCACCTTTTACAACCATTACTCCAATAAATAGAACACCTTCATAAGGTGCTCCTTCTTTTTTCATTCCTTCTAAAGTTGGAATAATTACTCTTTCTTCAACTTTTCTATAAATCTCATCATTTACCAAAGGAGTTGGAGCATATGCGCCCATTCCACCTGTATTTGGTCCTGTGTCATTATCACCTATTCTTTTGTGATCTTGAGCTGCTGGTAATATTTTATAGTTTTCTCCATCACAAATAGCAAAGATAGATAATTCATATCCATCTAAATATTCTTCAACTACAACAGAATTTCCAGCATCACCAAAAGAAGCACCTGAAAGCATATCAGTAACTGCTTCTTTAGCTTCTTCTACACTTTGTGCAATTATTACACCTTTACCACCACATAATCCATCTGCTTTTACAACAATTGGAACAGTCATAGTATCTATAAAATCATGAGCATCTTTTTCATTTGAAGTTTCTATAAACGCTGCTGTTGGTATGTTATATTTTTTTAGTATATTTTTCATATAAGCTTTTGAACCTTCAAGTCTAGCAGCAGCTGCACTTGGTCCAAAAATAGTTAAATTATTTTCTTTAAATATATCAACAACACCATCTACTAATGGAGCTTCTGGTCCTACAATTGTTAAATCAATAGAATTATCTTTTGCCCAAAGAGCTAATTGATTATAATCTTTAATATTTATATTTGTTCCTAATTTATCAGTTGCACCATTTCCTGGCATAAAATATAAATTATGATCATTTTCTTTGTATATTGCTAATCCAATAGAATATTCTCTACCACCATTACCAAGTATCAATATATTCACGATAATTCCTTGTATAAAATTTAAACACCCGAGTAGCCGTTAACCATCAAAATGGCCCTAAAAGCCACAATTCGCACACGGGAGACATATTTTAGGAGCAAGAACGTATTGAATCGCTACACACCGTATGTCTACAACCATGCACTAAAATTTATTATCGGACCCACAACAATGGAAATCCCGAACTACTTAGATTTTAATATTTTATCTAAAGATGTTTAAAATTGAGTTTAAATTAAAAATTGCTTTGCAAGATTTACACACTCGTCAACCGATGTTTCAGAACTCATTATAAAATCTACATTTTTTGGTAAATAATCAGCTGTTGTTTTTCCAATAACTACGGCTTTATATGAATCTTTCCAGCTGTATTGTTTGAAGAAACATTCAACACTTGAAGGAGATGTAAAAATAAATATAGAATCTTCCTCTAAATCAATATTTGTCTCTTTACAAGAAGTTTCGTAAGCTACTACTTCATCTAGATTTATTTTATTATCTTTTAATATTCCCACTAAATTTGAAACCGTTTTTAAAGCTTTTATATATAAAACTTTTTTATCTTTTAATTCATTTATAAGCTCTTGTGCAAATTCGTTTCCATGGGAAGTTATCCCTATAAAAGCTATATTTCCACCTAAACTTTCTATTACCTCTGCCGTTTTAGGGGCTATAACATAAGATGGAATTTTTTTCCAATCTTTATTAAAAGAGTCTAAAGAATAAACTGCATTTTTTGAAGTAAAAACTAATGCATCATAATTTAATACATTTACTTCTGATTTAATATGTTTTATTTGAAAAACTTCTAAGTTTTCTACATTTGAATATTTTTGATTATTTAATAGATATATTTTAGCCATTGTTTATTAACTCGATTCTTTGTGTGTAATTTATTGCATCATCCAGATTTGAATAGATTTTTATTTTTTTAAAAATATTTAATGTATCAACTGATAGTATTTTTCTTTTATGTCTATATCTTAGAACTAGAATAATTTCTAAATCTTTACTTTTGTATTTTTCTATAATTTCTTCAAGGGTGAAAATTGCTGAAATATCAAAAAAAGATGCACCTTTGCAATCAATAATTATTTTCTTGCAATTTTTTAATTTATCTATTTTTTCTTCTAAACTTGAAGCTGTTCCAAAAAATAAAGACCCATTTACTTTTAGTATTTTGATATCATCATTTTCAATATCTATATCAAAAGCTACTTTAGAACGTGCTGTTTTTATTTGTGTATTTCGTGAGACTTGGTAAACAGCAATTATTGAAGAAATGGTAATCCCTACTCCTACTGCCATTATTAAATCTACAAAAATTGTTAATAAAAATACTGTAATCATAATAATTTGATTTTTTCTTGATATTTTATTCAAGATTTTTAAAAATCTATAATCTAAAATATCAAAACCAACTTTTATTAATATTCCCGATAATACAGCTAATGGGATTTTAGACGCCAATGGAGCAAAAAATAGAACTATTAGCAAAAGAGTAATTGAGTGAATCATTCCTGATAATTTTGATGTTGCACCACTATTTATATTTATTACAGTTCTCATTGTAGCACCAGCACCTGGAATTGCTCCAAAAAAAGAACAAACCATATTTCCAAGACCTTGACCTATTAATTCTTTTTTTGAATCATGTTTTGTTTTAGTTTTAGAATCAGCAACAACAGAAGTTAATAGCGAATCAATTGAACCTAAAAGTGCCAAAGTAATAGCTAATGTCAAAATAGAGCTTAATTTTAAAATATCAAAAGATATTGGTAAAACAAATTGTGGCAATCCCATGGGAATTTCACCAATACTCATAACATTAAAATTCATTAAAATTGAGAAAAAACTAACAAATACTAATGCTATTAAGGCAGATGGAATAATTTTTGAGATTTTTTGTGGTGTGAAAAACATAATAAAAAGTGTAATTACAGCTAATATTATTGCTTGAAAATTTGCTTTTGATATGGTGTCTAAAAGATGTGTTAATGTATAAATTATTGAACTATAAGATTCAACACCTAAAAAAGGATTTATTTGTAGAATTATTATAATAACTCCAATTCCACACATAAAACCTGATATTACTGGATATGGAATATATTTTATCCATTTTCCAATTCCAATAATTCCAAATGAAATCTGCATAATACCTGCTAGAAAAACAACAGTCATAACAGTTGAAAAATCATTAGGAAAAGCAGCTACAGTTGCAGCAAATACAACTGTCATAGGTCCTGTTGGACCTGAAATTTGAGTAGGAGTCCCTCCAAAAAGAGCAGCAAAAAAACCTAATATAATTGCACCATATAAACCAGCAATTGCTCCAGCGCCACTTGCCACTCCAAAAGCTAATGCCAAGGGTAAAGCAACTACTGCTGCTGTTATACCTGCAAATATATTGTTTTTTACATTATTCAAGAAAACTCCTAGAAGTTATGTTATTTAGTATCTCTTTCTAAATATTCTTCATCACCCATTTTGTCATTTTTCCCACGTGCAATTACGTGAATTGGAGTACCTTCAAAATTAAAATTATCCCTTAAGAAATTAATTAAATATCTCTTATATGAGAAGTGTAAAAGATTTGGTTTATTCATTACAAGAGCAATTCTTGGAGGTCTAGTTTCAAATTGTGTTGTATAATAAATTCTTAAATACGCACCATTTGGACTTGGAAGTGAATGTCTAATAACTGCTTCTTCAATAACTTTATTAAGTTGAGAAGTTGGAATTCTTTGAGTATAGTTATTGTGAATTTCAATAATTCTATCTTTTAGTTTTTCAATACTTCTTCCTGTTTTTGCAGAAACTGCCATAATAGGAGCATAAGCTAAAAATCTAAATCTTCTTCTTATTTCTTCTTCCATTTTTTGGAAAGTATCCATATTTTCGTCCCATTTATTTAAAACGATAATAGTACCTAATCCGTATTCATCAACTAAACCAGCAATTTTTTCATCTAAATCAGTAAGTTCACTTGAAGCATCTAAAATAACTAAAGCCATATTTGCTTTTTCAAGCATCTCTTTAGTTCTCATTAAAGCATATTTTTCGATTCCTTCAATACTTCCTCTTCTTCTAAGTCCTGCTGTATCAACGAATGTAATCTCTTTATCTTTATAATCAAAAGATTCATCTACAGGATCGATTGTTGTTCCAGCGATTGGGGAAACAACTGATCTTTCTTCTCCTAAAATTGCATTAAGAATTGAAGATTTTCCAACATTAACTCTTCCAATTATTGCAACTTTGATTTTATTATCATCAACTTCTTTTTCTTCTGTCTTATCAAAAGCACCATTATTGTCTTTTGAATAATCAAAGTCATCATCGAAGTCAAAATTAGCTTCTCTTTCTTTTTTTAAAGCTTCTGCAGCTTCAAGTGCAACAGTTTCAAGATTAACAGGAAGATGTTGATAAATCCATTCGAATAGATTTTTTGTTCCACGATTATGAGAAACAGAAACACCAAAAAGGTTTTCATCTCCTATTCCAAATTCAAAAAATTCCCAAAGTCTTTCTAATTCTTTGTCATTATCAATTTTATTTACAACTAAGGCTAATTCTTTCCCTAATCTTTGAAGCTCATAAAATAATTCTTTATCCTTATCATCAGGTATATTTTTACCATCAACCATAAAAAGTATTATATCAGCCTCTTTTGCCGTCTCAATAGCTTTTCTTTTTACATTTGAAAATATAGCATCATTTGTATCATCAATACCACCTGTATCAAGCATTAATGCTTTTCTATCCAATATTTCAATTTCGTGTTTTCTAATATCTCTAGTAGTTCCAGCCATATCAGAAACAATTGCAATTCTTTTATTTGCAATTCTATTGAATAGTGAAGATTTTCCTACATTTGGTTGCCCAATTAATGCAATTTTTTTTAATGTTTTATCCATAAATTTTTAATCCTATTTTTTATCATAACGTAAAAAAGGTATTAGCCATTAATGCTAATACCTTTTTTTTAACAAAAGCTTTTTTTAATATAATCCAAATTTACCTTGAACAGAGCTTTTGTAAAGAACTCTCATATTATCATCTTTATCAATAAATACTTTGAATTGTGCTTCAGATGCTTTTAAATCTTCTAACGCTTCTTCAATATCTATTGGTTTATAAGATGTTAATCTTACTGGAGTGATTTCATCTTCAAATTTTTCTAACTCAAGAGCAATATTATCCTGAATCTCATTTGCAACAACTTCAGTTAATTTTGTAGCTTTGTGAGCTGCAATTTTATCGTGATGTCTTCTTAATACTTTTGAAACTCTATCAACTGCAATATCAATAGCAGCGTATAAATCTTTATCTTTTTGTTTTACAACAATTGTATCTAAATGTGCAATATTTAAAGTAAATTCAAAAGAAAAAGCTTTTTTACCATGCTTTTCTTCTTGAGAAATAATTGCATTTACAGAAATAATATCTAAATTATATTTTTTAAATACTTCTATCGAGCTATTGATGTGTTCTTTTATTGAATCTGTTAAATCTACGTGTCTTCCTACAATACCTGTATTCATACTATTCTCCTTAGTTGTTATTTATAATTCTACCATAAAAAAGATAAAATACAATAAATTCTAAAAAATTGACTTTTAATCACCCATAAATAAAACTAAATATTATTGACGATTTCCAAAAGTGATTCCATAAGCTTGATTTCTTATATCAAATAAAGGATCCGTTGGAGCTCCTACACCTGTTGGTAAATCAGATGGAAAATATACATCAGAATTACATACATTTCCTGAATGCTTTGTTACATTTAAAGTTCCCACATACTCTTCTTTATGCTCACCACTCCAAAGTGCTGTTGTATCATTTATTACATCATTTTTATTTGCATAAACTAAATACATTTTATATGCAACTGGTGCTTTTTTAACATAGTTACTAAAGTCATCTTCTAAAAAATAATCACTTTTTTTCTCTAATTCTTCTTTACTTAAATACTTTAATCCATCAACTGGAACAAACTTCCATCTAGCAGGAATCATATCACCACTTTTTTTGTTTTTGAACATAAAAGTATGAATACTGTAAAACTCCATATTTGAAACACTTCCAGTGATTCCTCTTTTACTATTGTATTCTATAAAATTTCTGTATGAATCTACTTCTTTCATAAGTTTTGAAATTTTTTCACGATCTTGTTTTCCATCAACTGGAATATTCATTTCAAAAAATTGCCCAAACTCTTCAGGATTTTTAGCAAAGTTAATTTCAGTATTAAGCATAACCATAGTCCAAGTTTCATCTGCGCCTGCTATTTTTATGGCCATTCCTCTTGGTTTAGTTTTATCACTTGAAAGTGCACCACCAAGTGAGTATCTAACTTGTGCGTTTATTTCTTTTTGTTTTAAAAATGGAATATCTAATACTGATGTAATTTCAGATGATGGAAGAAAAGATCCATTTCCACAAAAACCTACAGCGTGGTTTACTTTTTTCTTTGGATCTTTTGGATCTGCATTTAATGTAGTAAAAATATCTGCAATTCTTTGCGCATCATATACATTTGTCGTAGTTTTTTCATTTGCTGATGCTATATTTGTGAATAAGTAAGCTGATAATAATAAACTTAAATAATTTTTTTTCATTTTTTCCCTTTAATTTTATTGAATTTTTATAAAAGAATTAGGTAATTCTTATTGTATTTTATTATTATTTATAAAATTTATCCTTAATTATCTAATAATTACATAATAATGATAGGTTTTATGATTGTTTTGCTATAAATATTTTTATTATTTAAAAATTACAAAATAAAATAAAATGGTATTTTTTATAGATTATTAAAAAAGAAAGAATAAGAAGAAAACTGAGGCTTTTGCCTCAGTTAAAATAAGTCATGATGTATAATAAAAACTTTATTCTAATAGACTTATCAACATTTATTTATTCCAGAGCTATTATATTTTCTCTCTAGACATTCTTTAAAAAAATCACCCCTATTTTGTACTTTTTTATCGGGATGATTTTTTTGCATGTGTTCAAGATATTTATCATAGCTTGATAGTCCCACAAGGGGATGAAAAAACCTTTCGGATTTTTCATAAAAAGCTTTTATTTTACTAAACATTTTAAGCCTTTTTTAGACTATCCACATGAATGTAAGCAGATTCTTTTAATGGAATTTTTATTCTTCCAATACAAATTCCAATAGTTGCAATAATTACTAAAATCGTACTAATCATAAAGAATACACATAAAATTGCATTAAGAATATTTGAGAATTTGATTTGCTGTGCAAGACTTAAATCTTTATTTGCTTTAGTAATCTCATCTTCTTGAGTAAGTGTTAAAATTTTTGCTTCAAGTTCAATTATCTTTTTAGATTGAATTTGTGCAACTGCCACGTGACTTACAGCATTATGAACTCTATCACCCTCTTTGTATGGTAATATCTTTAATACTCCACCATAAAGTGTTGCTGTTAATACAAATACAGCAGGGGCAATTGTAACCCAAGCATATTTTTGTTTACCCATTTTAAATAATACAGCAGTACCTAATAACAGTGCCATACCAGCTAACATTTGATTACTTACACCAAATAGTGGCCAAAGAGAATAAATCCCACCTCGTGGATCTATCGTTCCTTGATACAAGAAATATCCCCAACCAATAACACTAATTGCAGTTGCAATAATTCCTGCTAAATAGTTGTTAGTATTTCCTAAAGGTTTATAAACATTTCCTAAAATATCTTGAACCATAAATCTGCAAGCTCTTGTTCCTGCATCAACAGCAGTTAAAATAAATAAAGCTTCAAATAAAATAGCAAAGTGATACCAAAATCCCATCATTTCAATTCCACCAAAAAGTTCATGTAGAATTAAAGCAACTCCAATTGCAAATGTTGGAGCTCCTCCTGTTCTTGATAAAATAGTTTCCTCACCAATATTTTTAGTAAGATTAATAATTTCATCAGGAGAGATACTAAATCCCCAAGTTGAAATAGTTTGAGCAACAGTAACTACATCTGTACCTATAATTGCAGGTGAAGAGTTAATTGCAAAATAAAGTCCTGGATGTAAAATAGTAGCAGTGATTAAAGCCATAATAGCAACAGCACTTTCCATTAACATAGAACCATATCCAACAGGAAGAGCATGAGTTTCATTTTCAAGCATTTTTGGAGTTGTTCCACTTGAAATTAAAGCATGGAACCCACTAATAGCACCACAAGCAATTGTAATAAATAAAAATGGAAATATTCCACCAGCAAACACTGGACCTGAACCATCAAAATATTGACTATTCATTTTTGGCATTTGAAGATCAGGTGCAACTATAATAATAGCAATTGCCATAAGTAAAATAACACCGATTTTTAAGAATGTTGATAAATAATCTCTAGGTGCTAATAAAAACCAAACAGGTAAAATAGCAGCAATAAATCCATATGCCATCATAATAATTGCTAAAGTTGTAGCTTCAAAAGTAAATCTAGCAGCCCAAATAGGATCAGCTGCAATTATACTTCCATAATGAATAGCTAAAATTAAAAGTACAAAACCTATAACAGAAGCTTCTCCAACTCTACCAGGTCTTAAATATCTCATATAGATTCCCATAAAAATAGCAATAGGAATAGTCATAGAAATAGTAAATAAACCCCAAGGAGAATGAGCAAGAGCTTTTACAACAACCATTGATAAAATAGCAATAATAATAAGCATAATCCCAAAAATAGCAATCATAGCAACTGAACCTGTAAAAGTTCCTAATTCATCTTTTATTATTTCACCAAGAGATCTTCCATCTCTTCTTGAAGATATAAATAAAACGACAAAGTCATGAACTGCACCTGCAAAAACTCCACCAACTAAAATCCATAACATTGATGGTAAATATCCCATTTGCGCAGCTAAAATAGGACCAACTAAAGGACCAGCTCCTGCAATTGCAGCGAAGTGATGACCAAATAAAACAGATCTGTTCGTAGGAACAAAATCTCTTCCATCATCATGAACCATAGCAGGAGTTGCTCTGTTTTTATCTAGTTCTAAAACTTTATAAGCAATAAACCTTCCATAAAATCTATATCCAATAGCATAAATACAAACAGCTGCAACAACTAAATACATAGCTGAAACTGTTTCACCATTTTGTAAGGCTAGATAACCAAAACAAACAGCTCCAATAAGAGCCACAAAAACCCATATAATTTTGTCCAAAATACGACCTTCCTAAAATTAAATTAAGTCTTAGTATAGCACAATAGGGATAAAGAGAAATAGAAAAGAGCTTTTAATTAATAAGAATTATCAATATTTAATAGATTTTATCTTTTTAAATTAATTCTTTTGGTTCATGTAGAAAGAAACCTTGAGAGTAATCAATTTGAATATCTTTTACAGCTTCAAAAACTTCACTATTATGAACAAATTCTGCAACCGTCTTAATATTTAGAGCTTTTGCAAAGTTCACTATCGTTTGAACTGTTAATTTTATATTTTTATCTTGAGTTATATTTTTGATTAATGTGCCATCGATTTTAATATAATCAACATTTAATTTTATTATATATTCAAAGTTTGAGTATCCTGTTCCAAAATCATCAATTGCAATTTTACAATCAAGTAATTTTGCTTTTTTAATAAAATTTGCTACATCTTCAAATTGTTCAATACCTTCTGATTCAACTATTTCAAATGTAATTTTATTTGCTGTTTTTGTTTTTAACATAGTCTCAAAAATATAATCCATTGTATCACTATCTTTTAAATCTTCAAGTGTAAGATTTATTGAAAATTCAATATCTTTATCTTTGAAATATTCACAAGCTTTTTTAACCAAAATTCTTGTTAAAGTAAGGTAATTTTTTGATTTTTTTGCTTGTTCTAAAAATTTAAATGGTGAAAGAATAGTTCCATCTTCAAGTTTTATTCTCATTAAAGTTTCATATTTAAAAACACCCGTTTTATTATTTACAATTTTTTGTCCATAAACTAATAGATTGTCATTTAATATGGCATTTTTTAAAACTTTAACTATTTCTTTATTTTCTTCAAGTTTTGTATAAATATCCATATTTTCATCTAAAAATATTATACTTTTATTTTGTTCTTTTGCAATTCTTAAAGATAATTCAGCCATTGTTAAAATATTTGTCGAAATAGATTTCATTGTATTTGCTAATCCAATAGTAATTTTTAAAAAAAATTCTTGATTAGATATCTTAATTAGATATGAGGACAACTCTTTTACTATAGAGTTACAAAGTATTTTGAATTCATCAAGTGTAAAAGTTGCAGATGAAAGAATTGCAAATACATCATTTGCAATTCTATAAATATGTATATTGGATTTTTGAAATGTTAAAAGAAATTCTGTAAATTTTTGCAGCACTAAATCGCCTGTTTCTAATCCATAAAAATCATTAATATTACGAAAGTTCTTAATATCAATAAGCGCAATTTTTGGTTCAATTGATTTTTCTAAGTCTTTAAGTAATTTTTGTCTATTATTAAGTTTAGTAAGTGAATCAATGTATTGCTCTTTTATGATTCTTTCTTGTTCATAAATTTGAGTAATATCATGTCTTATTGCAATGAATTCAACTATCCTATCGTTTTTATCAATAATAGGTACAATTGTCGTATCAACGTAATACAAGGCACCATCTTTTCTTTTATTTACCAATACTCCTCTGAATATCTCTTTTTTTAATATTGTTTTCCATAGATTTTTAAAAAATTCTTGGGTCATACTTGGGTGTCTTATAATATTATGATTCTTACCTATTAATTCATCCCTTGAATAACCTGATATTTCACAAAATTTATCATTTACAAATGTAATAATACCTTTTTTGTCTGCTTTAGAAACAATAGAACTTTCATCAATTGCAGTTTTGTACTCATTTAATAAAAATAATGTATCAAGAAACTTATCTTTATCTATAAATTTATCTTTGATAATATTATTATCATCAAATACTTTATTTACTTGATTTATGTAATTCATTTTTTGTGCTAATAAAATGTTTTTATTTTCTATTTTTTTAATTATAGTTTATCCCTTAAATTATGTTACAAAATCTTTTAAATATTATTAAATAAGTATTTCTCTATTTCCTTTAGCATTAACTTCTGATAATATTCCAGATTGTTCCAATTGCTCTACAATTGTAGCTGCTCTATTATATCCAATTCTAAGTCTTCTTTGAATATATGAAATTGATGTTTTTTTCTCACTTAAAACAATTTGTTTTGCATCCTCGTAAAGTTCATCAAATTCTATTATTTCAGTACTACTTGAAGATCCTGATGAATTTCCAGATAAATTCCTATCTTTTATAAAATTCATATCATAAATAACTTCTCTTTGAGCCTTTAAAAAATCTACAACTTTTTCTATTTCTGTTTCTGTTGACCAAGGAGCATGGATTCGTACAAGTCCTGACATTCCTGGAGGTGTAAATAACATATCTCCTCGACCAAGAAGTGATTCAGCACCCATAGAATCAAGAATAATTTTAGAATCTATTCTTTGTCCTACTTTATAAGATAATCTACTTGGAAGATTTGCTTTAATAAGTCCTGTTACAACATCAACAGATGGTCTTTGAGTGGCTACAATTAAGTGAATTCCAGAAGCTCTTGCCATTTGTGCAAGACGTGCAATTGAATATTCAACATCTTTTCCACTTGTCATCATTAAATCTGCAAGCTCATCAATTACAATAACAATATAAGGCATTGTTTCATAGCCTTCAACTTTTGCTTTATCATTGTAGTTTTCTATGTTTTTAGTTTTTGTTTTTGACATTAAAGTATAACGTCTTTCCATCTCACTTACCATATTTGCTAAAGCGTTAATTGCATCAACTGCTTTTGTAATAACAGGAGTTAAAAGGTGTGGAATATCGTTGTACATTGAAAACTCAAGCATTTTTGGATCTATCATTACAAGTCTTAAATTATCTGGTGAGTTTTTATAAAGCAATGACAAAATCATTGAGTTTAATCCAACAGATTTACCACTTCCAGTAGTCCCAGCTATTAACAAGTGTGGAAGTTTTTTAAGATCTGTAATAAATGGTTTTCCAACTATATCTTTTCCTAAAATCATTGTTAATGGAGATTTTGAATTTTGAAAAATCTCACTATCTAGTAATTCTTTTAAATAAATAGTTTGAGTATCTTCATTTGGAACTTCAATTCCTACCACATCTTTTCCAGGAATTGGAGCTTGGATTCTTATTGTTTGTGCTTTTAATGCCATTGCTAAATCATCTTGAAGACCTAGTATCTTTGAAACTTTTACATTTGGTGCTGGTTTAAACTCAAAAGTTGTAACAACAGGACCTGTATAAGTTCTTACAACATCTCCATCTATTTTAAACATAGCCAGTTTATCAAGTAAATCTGCAATTTTCTGATCAATAAAAGCTTCATTTACTTTTGTTTTTGGCTCTTTTGGAGGAGTTTGAAAAAAAGAACTCGGAGGAAGTTGAAAATTTTTTGGTTTTTCAACTTTTCCTAGTTCCATTTGATCAAGAAGTTTTCTATTTTCTTCTAATTCTTCAACAATTATTGTTTGAGATTCAAATACAGGTGTTATTTTATTAGTAGTGATTTCTATTATATCTTCGTATTCTTCAACATCTTGTTCTATTTTAATAGGTTTTTCATCAATTTTTGTATTGTTTACAACTGTTTTATTTAAGTTTTTATCTATTGTTCTTAAAATTTCTTCTGTATTTTTTTCTACTCTTTTTTCTCTTTGTTTATTTTCGATTTTTTTTATGTCTAAATTATTTCTTAATTTTATTTTATTTTTTAAATTTATTAAATCTTTCACTTCAAAATCAGAATTTTCAAATAAAACTAAAGAACATATTATAAAACCAACTAATACAAAAATATAAAGTCCCGCACGACCAATTAATGGACTTAGAGAATCTACTAAAATATTTCCGATTTCACCTTTTAAATAAGGATTTTCAATAATTAAAGCTTGAAAAATCAAACATACAAATAAAAATAGAAAAACAACTAAAAAATCTAAAATTAAATCTTTTTGATGAACATTTCTTTTAAAGTTAAGTACGTAAATTGGGTAAATAAATAATAATAAATATACATATGATAAATATCCAAAATATTTTAATGAAAAATTAGAGAATATTGTTCCAATGTTTCCAACAACATCTCTTTCACTTTCAAAAATAGTAAATTGAAAATAAATAATAATAAATAGTACAATTAACGATATGATTTTTTTTGCTATGATAAAGCCTTTATTTTAATAATTTTGATATTTTACCTTGTAATTTAAGCCATTCTCTATGCTCAAATAAAGGAAAACCTGCCCATGATTTTTTAGACTCGGTTATAGACTTAGTAACTCCACCACGAGCAGCAATTGTTGTAAAAGGAGCTATTTCTAAGTGGCCTGCTGTTGCACTTTGACCACCCATTACAACATATGCGTTTAATATCGTTGATCCGGAAATTCCAACTTGTGCAACTAAAATAGAGCCTCGCCCTATTTTACAGTTATGTCCAATATGTACAAGATTATCGATTCTTACACCATCTTCTATAATTGTTGATTTAAATACAGCTCTATCAATAGTTGTATTTGCACCTATTTCAACATCATTTCCAATTGCTACATTTCCATTTTGATAAATTTTTATATATTTACCATCTTTAGTATTTGCAAATCCAAAACCATCACTTCCAATAACAGAACCTGCATGAATAATACAATCATTTCCAATTGTACAATCCCTATAAACTGTTACATTGGGATAAATAATAGTGTTATTTCCAATTATTACATTATCACCAATAAAAGCTCCAGCCATTATAGTGCAATCGCTTCCAACAACTGAATTTTTACCGATATATACATTTGGCATAACTTTTGTTCCACCACCAACTAATGGTTTTTCTCCATCAACTTCAACAACATTTGGAGCGAAAAGTTTAGAGATTCTAGCAAGCATCAAATAAGGTTCTTCACAAATTAATGCAATAGTACCAGATGGAACTTCACTTATATTTTCTTTAGTTATTAAAACAGCTGCTGCTTTTGTATTTTTTAAATCTGATATATATTTTTTATTTTCTAAAAAAGTAAGTTCATTTTCATTTGAGTCTGTTAAAGTGTTTAACCCTATTATCTCTTTATCATTTTGGTAATCTAAACCAATATATTCAGCAATTTCTTCAATAGTCATTTTTTGTCCTTTATTTAGAGCAAAAGATAAGAAAAATTCTCTTATCTTTCCATTGCTACAATACCACTTCGTACAACTTCTTGCGGATTAAATTTTTGCATAACTTTAATAAAATTTAAGATTCTATCACTTGAATCCGTTGCTGAAACGATGATTGCTTCATCTGTAACATTTTGGATACTTCCATGATATGCCCTTGCAATTACATCAATATCTGATAAATTATTATCAATTGAAAATTTCATTAAAACTGTATCTTTTTCAATAACATTTTTATGTTCATTTACTTTTAGTACTGGTATTAACTTATTTAATTGTTTAACAATTTGATCAATTACTCTTTTATCTCCAGTTGTTACAATTGTCATTCTTGAATATTGACTTTCCATTATAGGAGCTACTGTTAAAGAGTCAATATTATAACCACGAGCTGAAAATAATCCAACAATTCTTGATAATACGTTATGTTCGTTTAATACAACTACAGAGATAACTTGTCTTGTAGTTTCACTGTCATAATAATGGTTAAAATTGTTCATTATTTTCCTCCTTCGATTAATGTCATTTCATTTAATGCATGTCCATTTGGAACCATTGGTAAAACCTCTTCATTTCTAGCAACTACAACTTCAATCATTGCAGGTCTTTTCTTTTCAACTGCATCTCTTAATGCTGCATCAAATTCTTCTTTTGTAGTAACTCTATATCCAAGTCCTCCAAAAGCTTCCATTAACATTTTAAAATTTGGTTGTGCACTTAAATCTGTTTCTGATAATCTATTGTCATAAAACATTGTTTGCCATTGTCTTACCATTCCTAAATAGTTATTATTTAAAATAATATTAATAACTGGTAATTCATACTCAACACAAGTCATAAGTTCTTGGATATTCATTAAAATAGATCCATCACCTGTGAAGTTAATAGAAACTTTATCTGTTCCTTTTAAAGCTCTTGCAACTCCCATAGCAGCTGGAAGTCCAAACCCCATAGTCCCTAAACCACCACTTGTAATCCATTGTCTTGGATATGAAAATGGATAAAATTGTGCCGTCCACATTTGATGTTGACCAACATCTGTGGAAACAACCGCTCTTGCACCTAATAATTTTCCAACTCTTTCAATTGGCCATTGAGGTTTAATTATTTCATTTGAATCAATATATCTTAATGGCTCTTTTTCTCTATAATCTCTTAATAATTCAACCCAATTTGTATAATCATTAAATTCATGTTCACCACTATTAATAGCTTCAATCATAGCTTTTACTGTTATTTTTAAATCTCCAACAATTGGATAATCTGGAACAACTAATTTAGCAATTGATGTAGGATCAATATCAACATGAATTACTTTTGCTTTAGAAGCAAATTCATCAAGTCTTCCTGTTACCCTATCATCAAATCTAGCTCCTAAAGAGATTAATAAGTCTGTTTCATGTGTTGCCATATTTGCTGCAAACTCACCATGCATTCCTAACATTCCAAAGAATAATGGATTTTCATCACCCATTACACCTCTTGCCATTAAAGTTTCAACTGCTGGAATATTTAATTTTCTTGCTAATTCTCTAATTTCAAATGCACAATTTGATAAAACTGCTCCACCACCAACATATAAAAGAGGTTTTTTAGCACATGCAATTGCTTCCATTGCTTTTTTTAATTGTCTTTTATTGTAATTAACAGTTGGTTTATAAGTTGGCATATTAACTTCGCTTGGATATACAAACTCAGCTATTTGAGCTGTAATATCTTTAGGGATATCAACATGTACAGGTCCTGGTCTTCCAGTACTTGCTATGTGAAAAGCCTCTTTTATAATTCTTGGTAAATCTTCAATTTTATTTACTAAATAATTGTGCTTTGTACAAGGTCTTGAAATTCCAACAGCATCAATTTCTTGAAAACCATCAGAACCAATAATTGTAGTTGGAACTTGTCCTGATATTACAACTAAAGGAATAGAGTCCATGTAAGCATCAGCTAAACCTGTTACTGCATTTGTAAATCCAGGTCCTGAAGTTACTATTGAAACTCCAACTTTCCCCGTTGCTCTTGCATATCCTTCTGCTGCAATTATTGAGGCTTGTTCGTGTCTATTTAGAATGTGTTGAAAATAGTTTTGTTTATATATTTCATCATAGACGTTCATAATAGCGCCTCCAGGGTATCCAAATACTACTTCAACCCCTTCTTGATGTAATGATTCTACAACCATTT
>JAGOIF010000102.1 GCA_017995775.1 Aliarcobacter sp. | reverse complement strand
TTTATAAAAACTTCTTGAATATTCAAACAATCAAAAATCCAAATTTTATAAACCCAAATGATAAAAATAAATTCTTACACAACTCTTATATAAATAGAAGAAAAGAGTTAAATATATTTATGGAAAATGGAAAACCACTTTTTGATAAATATAGTTTTGATAGTGAAAATAGAAGTAAACTTGATAAAAATTTGAAGATTCCAGCTACTTTGACTTTTGAAAATGAGTTTGTAAAAGAGGCAAAACAGTACTGCAAAAAGTTTAAAAGTGTTGGAGTTTGTAAGGATTTTTATTATCCTACTACTTTTGAAGAAGCCGATTTCCAACTGCACTACTTTTTAAAAGAAAAGTTTGAAAACTTTGGCACATATCAAGATGCAATTACAAATGATGTAAACCAATACTTTTTATTTCACTCAAATATCTCAAGTAGTTTAAATACAGGGCTTCTTGATTTGCATGAATTAATAGAAAAAATAGTAAACGCAAACGCTCCATACAATGCAAAAGAAGGCTTCATAAGACAAATCATCGGATGGCGTGAATTTATGCTTAGGGTTTACGAAGATAATGGTGTAGCTTTGCGTAATTCAAACTTTTTTGAGTTTACAAATAATATTCCACAAAAAATAATAGATGCAAAAAGTGGTATAAAAGTTCTTGATGATTGCATAAAAAAACTAGAACTTACAGCATATAATCACCATATAGAAAGACTGATGGTTTTAGGAAATATCTTTTTACTTTTGGAAATAAAACCAAATGCTGTATTTGAATTTTTTATGAAAAACTACATAGATGCATACGATTGGGTGATGCTTGGAAATACTTATGGAATGATTTGTTTTAGTGATGGTGGAAGTATTACTACAAAGCCATATATTGCAAGTTCAAATTATCTTGTAAAAATGAGTGATTATAAAAAAAGTGAATCTTGGTGCCCTATTGTGGATGCTTTATATTGGAGATTTTTACATAAACATAGTGATAAGTTTTCTAAAAATCCAAGAATGGCAATACAAATCGCACTTTTAAATAAAATGCCAAAAGAGAAGCTTGAAAATCACTTAGCTATAGCAAATAAATATATAGAAAATCTTTTCATTACAAATTGAAAGATATTTTAACTAATGACATAAAACAAAGTATTATAAGAACATGAAAATAGATATATATGAAAAAATGGAAATTCTTAGCAACAGTGCAAAATATGATGTGTCATGCTCTTCAAGTGGAGTTGAAACATCTTTTAAAAAAGGTGAGCTAGGAGCAACTCATACAAGTGGAATTTGCCACACTTTTACACCTGATGGAAGATGTATTTCACTTCTAAAAGTTTTACTTACAAATATTTGTATATATGATTGTTCTTACTGTATAAACCGTGTTTCAAATGATATTCCAAGAGCTGTTTTTAGCCCAAGAGAGCTAGCAGACATCACAATAAACTTTTATAAAAGAAACTATATAGAAGGACTTTTTTTAAGCTCAGGAATAGTAAAAGACGAAGATCATACTATGACCTTGATTTTAAGAGCTTTGAAGATTTTAAGATATGAGTATAAATTTAATGGCTACATTCACGTAAAATTAATTCCAGGAAGTAGTATGGAATTAGTGGAACAAATAGTAAAATTAGCAAACAGAGTAAGTTCAAACATCGAGCTTCCAAGTGATAAATCATTAAAACTTCTAGCACCAAATAAAACAAAAGAAAAAGTATTACAACCGCTAAAATTTGCAAGGGATTTAAGTCTAGAAAAAGGACAAAAACCAATAGGAATGAGTACACAGCTAATCATTGGAGCAACTCCTGAAAGTGATAGGGATATTTTAAAACTAAGCTCTGCACTTTATGACAAAGCACTTTTAAAAAGAGTTTATTACAGTGCTTATATTCCTGTAAACAACGATAAAAATCTTCCTTCTATTATGACAAAACCACCACTTGTAAGAGAACATAGACTTTATCAAGCTGATTGGCTTTTAAGATTTTATGATTTTTCATGGGATGAAATAGTAACAGATGAGTTTCCAAATCTTGATGATGATTTAGATCCAAAAGCTTTTTGGGCACTAAATAATCTAAAATATTTCCCAATGGAAATAAACACAGCTTCAAAAGAAGAACTTTTACGAATCCCAGGTGTTGGAGCAAGGGGTGTGATGAAAATAATAAATGCAAGAAGATTTAAAAGACTTACATTTGATGATTTAAAGAAGCTAAAAATTTCTATCAAAAAAGCAAAATATTTTATAACTTGTAATAAAGAGTTTCAAAGACAAGTACCATTTTATAGAGAAAACATAAAAACAGCTCTTATAAAACCAGAACCTAAAAAACTAATCCAGCCATCTTTATTTGATTATAGTCCTGTTACAGGTGAGTTATGATTTTAGTTTATGATGGAAGTTTTGAGGGCTTTTTATCTTTGGTTTATGAGGTTTATTATAAAAAGTTAAAACCTACAAAGATATATAAAACTCTTCCAAATGAGATTATATTTGAAGAGATTTTAGAAATACAAACAAGTGAAGAAAACTCTACCAAAGTTTTAAAAGCAATAAAAACAAAGTTTCCAAAACCAATTGTAGAAAAAATACTAAATATTTTCATGTGCGATTCAAGAGCTTTTGAAGTAGCTCTTTTAGAGTTTATAATAATCGGATTCAAAGATACAAAGCAACTTTTTAATATAAATAATTCTAGTGTTTTTTATCTATCTAATCTTGAAAAAGAGTTATTTAAAAATGTTCATAAAATGTACGCTTTTGTAAGATTTGAAGAGCTTGATGATGATACTTTATATGCAAAATTAGAGTGTAAATTTAATGTTGTTTATTTTTTAGCAAAGCACTTTTTAAAAAGATTTAATAATCAAAATTTTATAATCCATGATATAAATAGAAAAATAGCTTTTATTAAAACAAAAGATGATTATTCTATTCAAGAAGTGGCTTTTTTTGATGAACCAAACTACTCTACAAATGAAGAAAAATTCCAAAAATTATGGAAAAGATTTTTCAAAGGTGTAACCATAGAAGAAAGAATAAATCCAAAACTGCAACAACAACTTGTTCCTTTGATTTATAGAACTTATATGAGTGAGTTCTTATAGCAAGAAGTGTGTAAACAGTTCAAACTTACAAAATATACCTACAAAACTTTAGCAAATTTGCCTACAATATATAAAATTACAAAAGGAAGATTATGAAACTAAGACTAAATTTCTTTTTACTTATTGCAAGTGTGTTTTTATTTACAGCTTGTTCATCAAAAAATCCACCATTACAAACTGTTTCAAAAGTAGATTTAAACAAATACTTAGGAACTTGGTATGAAATAGCAAGATATGAGCACTTTTTTGAAAAAGATTGTAAAAATGTAACGGCGAATTATTCAATAATGGATGAAAATCTAATTCAAGTAATAAATTCTTGTGTAAAAATAACAACAAATGAAAAAAAAGAAGCAAAAGCTAGAGCATATGCTGTTGATAATACAAATAGCAAATTAAAAGTTAGTTTTTTTAGACCTTTTTATGGTGATTACTGGGTTTTAATTCTTGATGAGCAATACAACTATGCAGTTGTTGGAACTCCAAATAGAGAATATTTATGGATTCTATCAAGAACTAAAACAATTGATGAAAATATCAAAACTGATATTTTAAATAAACTTCCAAGTCTTGGGTTTGAACCTTCTAAATTTACTTGGACTATACAGGAATAATTATGTATTTTGATAAAAAAGATAGTTTAAAATTGGATTTTGCAAAAAAACCAAAAACACAAAAACAAAATCTAGAAGATTTACAAGAAGATGATTTAAATCGTCTAATAGAAATGGCATGGCAAGATAGAACAACATTTGACACTATTTTCGAGCTTTATGGTTTAACTGAAAATCAAGTAAAAAAGAAAATGCGAACTTTGATGAAACCAAGTAGTTTTAAAATGTGGAGAAAAAGAGTTCAAGGAAAAGCTACTAAGCATAAAAAGAAAGTATTACATAAAGTAATAAGATTCAAAGGTCCTTGGTAGGCCTTCTAAGAGTATTCAAAAGACAAAATAGACGTACTAATCATCTATTTTAAGATGTATAATTCATATATTAATATTAAAGGGGAAGATATGTTAAAAGAGTTAATTTTCACAGGACTTGGTGGAGCTTTAGTTTTCAAAGAGAAAATAGAAGAAGAGTTAAAGAAGCTAGAAGAAAAAGGTAAAATTGATACTAAAGATATGAAAAGTTTTTTAGAATCATTGGAGCAAAAAGGTAAAGATAGTGATGCAAAATTCAAAGAAGAATTAAAATCAACAATGAAAGAAATAATTGATGATTTAGGACTTGCAACAAAAGCAGATTTAGAAAAGCTTAAAGAGGATTTAAAATAAAAACTTTTTTTAAAACATTAAGTCTTTACTCTTTTACTAGGGTTTATGGGGTTTTCTCTTTTTTATTAACTATTTATTTAGTAATAAAAAAGAAACCTAGCTTTTTATTTTTTAAGCCATTAAGTCCTAAAAAACTAAAAGCAACAACTATAAATCTTGGAGCTAGTTTTATAAAACTAGCTCAAGTATTAGCAACAAGAGCTGACTTTTTTTCAAGTGATTATCTTGATGAATTAAAAGAACTACACGATCAACTTCCTTCAATGAGCGATGAAGAATATAAAGAAATTTTCTCAATAGCATTTCCTGTAAATCCTTTCTTACTTTTTGAAGATACACCACTTGCATCTGCTTCTATTGGACAGGTTCATATAGCTTATTTAAAAACGGGCGAAAAAGTTGCTGTGAAGCTGCGAAGAAAAGGAATAAAAAGCAGAGTTATTGCTGATATTAGAATCATAAACTTCTTTAATACTATTTTTAAACCTCTGTTTTCACACTATACAAAAAACTCTATTGAAGCAGTAGTTTCAGAGTTTTCATCAATGATTTTGCAAGAAGTGAGTTTAAATCATGAGTTAGGAAACTTGCAAAAGTTTTCAAATATGTATAAAGACAGTGGTGTAAAATTCCCAAAAGCATATGCTAGTATTTCTTGTGATGATGCTTTAGTTATGAGTTATGAAGAAGGTTTTAGATTTGATGATAAAGAAAATTTAAAAAAAGAAAATATTGATTTTAATGAAATCATCGCAAAACTAGTGGATTTTTATACAACTCAAATGTTAATAAACGGATATTTTCACGCAGATCCACATCCTGGGAATTTACTTGTAAATAAACAAGGGGAGCTTATTCTTCTAGATTTTGGAATGGTAAAATCAATCCCAAATAATATAAGAGTTGCGATTATTGAGCTTATAAAAGCTGCAAATGAAAGAGATTATGAACTTTATATAAGTGCAAATAAAAGACTTGGAACAATAGCACATGAAGCTCCTGTAGCTGAGTTGGCTGAATTTACAGATAAGATGTTTGATATTTTTTCAAATGAAAATCTAAGTAGTGAATCTATGCAACAGTTAGCTTTTGATGTACTTGAAGGTACTAGAAACTTTCCGTTTAAGCTTCCAAGTGATGCTATTTATATCTTAAGAGTAAGTGCAATTATAGAAGGTCTTGGTACAACATATATAGAAAATTTCAATGGAATAAAAGATATTTTACCAATCTTACAAAAAAATATTCCAAAAGCCTTAGGAGCTAGTGATAGTATTTTTGAAACGATAGTTGATGAAATAAAATCAATTCCATTTACTATAAAAGATTTTAAATCTGTTATAAAACAAGCAAGTAATGGTGAGCTTAAAGTTGGAATTTCAGAAGGTCAGCTAGAATGGATTGCAAAAGAGATTAAAGATTTTGTAAGACCAATAATTTTATCTTTAGGATTTATTTTTACATCTATTTTTATGCTTTTATATGATAAAGATTTAAAAGAAATAGCATTGATTTTATTTAGTTTAGGATTAATAAGATTAATATATAAATGATTAGGAAAATATTATGAAAATTGCAATAATAGGAGCTGGTTTTTCTGGCTGTAACTTATATAATAATTTAATAGAAAAATACGATGACATAACAATATTTGAAAAAGCAAGGGGTGTTGGTGGAAGACTTAGCACTAAATATACTGATGATAAGTTTATAGACCATGGAACGTCATCAATTACACCTCTTACTGATGA
Source organism: Aliarcobacter sp. (assembly GCA_017995775.1). Taxonomy (GTDB): domain Bacteria; phylum Campylobacterota; class Campylobacteria; order Campylobacterales; family Arcobacteraceae; genus Aliarcobacter. The sequence goes on along the minus strand of JAGOIF010000102.1, from coordinate 892 downwards.
TTTAAAACTATATTGTTTAAACTTAGCAGCAAATAAAATTGTAAAAGCAAGATACGATACTTTTTATCCAATTAAAGGAATAAATAATATTTGTAAATTTCTAATAAATGAAAAAGATTTAGTAAAAAATACAAGAATAAGCAAAGCTAGTTTAGAAAATAGCAAATGGATTTTAGAAGATGAAAATCACAATATCTATAAAGATTTTGATTTATTATTACTTACAATTCCAGTGCCACAAATTTTGCAAATGAAAATAGATTTACCAAAAGAGTTAAAAGAAAATCTTGCAAAAGTTGAATATGACTCAAATTTCTCTTTGATATTACACTCATCAAATCAAGATTTAAAACTACCTATTAATAAACTTTATGAAAATCCAGATATTGAAAATATCGTAGAAAATTCTAAAAACTATTCATACAAAGATTTTAGCTCATATGTAATTCATTCTACAAAAGAGTATGCAAACTGTGTTAATGAAAATTCAAAAGAAGAAATTGCTGAGATGTTTTTGGATAATTTTGATGATGAAACAAAAGAGATATTAAAAGAGTTTACAATCATTCCACACTTATGGAAATATGCTTTTGCAAAAACTTCTTTAGATATGCCCTACTTTTTAAATAATGAGAAAAACTTAGGTATTTGTGGGGATTATTTTAGTCATTCTAACTTAGAAGCTGCATTATTAAGCTCTGAATTATTAGCACAAAGTGTAAGTTAAATATTTATATTTAACTTACACTTATATTGTTGTTATACTTATAAACAAAATATTATTTAAAAATTATTTTTTTGTTTTATCTTCACAAAAAAACTTCATTTCATATTTACCTGTTCTATAATTTAATCTTTTTTCATTTGTATATGTATAGCCAAGTTCCGTACA
>JAGOIF010000031.1 GCA_017995775.1 Aliarcobacter sp. | reverse complement strand
ATATATTTAACTCTTTTCTTCTATTTATATAAAAGTTGTGTAAGAATTTATTTTTATCATTTGGGTTTATAAAATTTGGATTTTTGATTGTTTGAATATTCAAGAAGTTTTTATAAACTTTCTTTTGTAAATAATTATCAAAAAGTTCATAAACAAAAATCTCTTCATTTTTATATTTTTGTATATAAGTTTCATCTTCAAGGTATTCAACAGTGATATTATTTTTTAGTAAATAGTTTACATAAAACTTCATAGAAGCTCTATGTAAAACTAATTTTTGAATATGAAACTCATATTGAGTAAAAAACAAAGGCTCTTCAATAAGCAGAACTTTCTTATCTTTAAAATTTGCAAGATTTTTAAATAATTGATTTGGGTAAAGTATAAATATTTTCATAAAATGATTTTATGATTTTTAATAGTTTGTTTGTAGATGGATTTTGTGGTTTTATCTATTTAGAACAATTCACAATGTTATGTTCTAATCTCTTCTAAAAAAAAGAGTTTAGAACAAATTTGTCTAAGATAATGGCTTCGGCTCTGCTAAATAAAATCCTTGTAAAAAATCTACATTCATAGTTTGTAAAACATCAAAAACTTCTTTTGAGTGTACATATTCAGCAACCGTTACAGCATTTAGCTCTTTTGCCATATTTACTGTGTTTCTTACAATCGCTCTTGATTCAGCAGATGTATCTATATTTTTTATTAAAGAACCATCTATTTTTATGATTTCTGGTTTTAATTTTAAAATATTTTCCATACTTGAATAACCGCTTCCAAAATCATCTATGGCTATTTTGCATCCGTATGATCTTATTTTACTTGCAAAATCTTTTACTATATTGAAATCTTCAATGAAATCTGATTCTAAAATCTCAAAAATAATATTTTTTGCTTTGTTACAATTTTCAATTTTTTTATAAATATAATTTCTAAAAGGCTCATTGAAAATATCTTCATAACAAAGATTTATACTAAATTCCATATCTAAACTACAAATTTTATTAAAACTTTTATCTATCATTATACGCATCATATCTTCATATAGTTTTATTTTTTTTGATGTTTGAAGATACGGGAATACTGAGAAAACTTCTTTTGTTTTAGGATTTATAAGTCTCATTAAACATTCATATTTTCTTAATTCCAATGTTTTTGCATCAAATATTCCCTGAAAATAGGGCTCTATATTTGAGCTTTCTACTACGTTTTTTAGAAAAACTATTTCATCAACAAGTTTACTTTGTTCTTCTTCTCTATATGCGATTGTTAAAATATCTAGATTTATGTCTATTATTTTATCAACAGCTCCAATTGTATTGTATTGTTTTTCTTTTATTAATAAGTCTTTTAAAAAGCTTCTTATATAGCTAAAAGCTGCGTTTACATAGTGTGCAGGAAGTCCAATTCGTACGTGAATTTCACTTATTAGATATAATTTTTCAAAATATTCTTCATCATAAGTTCCACAAAAAAGGTTTAAATACCAATTTTCTATACCTTTTTCATGTCGTTGTAAAATTTCACTATTGTGTAAAAACATTTTTGCATGGTCAAACTCTAAAATAAATTCATAAAAACCGATTAATAACTCTTTTGTATAAATGTTTGCAGTATTTTTTAAATTTTGTAAAAGCTCGGCATCTTCTTGATTGAATTTATAATTTTTAAGTAATTTTTTATAGTTACTTTGGCTTAAATCGTTTATTTGTTTATAATTTAAATCCATAAAATGATCCTTTTTTATAATTGTAATTCTAAGTATAATAAAATTGAGTGAAAATAATCTTAATTAATAATAAGAATAAGTCCTTATTTTAGGATTTGTTTGGCAAATATAATTTTTTAAGTATGGAAATATAAGATTTAATAAATTAATAGATATAATAATTTCTTATATTAAAAACTGGGAAAGATATGAAAAGTTTAAGCATTGCAAAGAAGTTTACACTGGTTACAGTCTTATTGACGGCTGTTATGTTAATTGTTGGTTATTTTGTTTTAAATATTTACAAAAATAAACTTACTGATAAAGTTTATACAGATATTAAAAGTGAATTAAACCGTATTTCAACTATGAATTTAGATTCGAAGTTAGATGTTGGTATTTCAAATGCAATTTCTATTTCTAATGATTCTTCAATAAAAGAAGCATTAGCAACAAATAATAGACAACTTGCAATTGATGCATTAGCAACTTTATCTGAAAGTATGAAAAAATCTACTCCTTTTAAAAATATTGAAGTACATATTCATACAAAAGATTCTCGTTCATTTTTACGTTCTTGGCAAGTTGATAAATTTGGTGATGATTTAACTGCCTTTAGAGATAGTGTTGTAAAAGTTAATAGTTCAAAAGAATCTGTAAATACTTTTGAAGTTGGTAAAGCAGGGCTTAGTATTAGATCGGTTGTTCCTATTTTTGATAATAGTAACAAACATGTAGGTTCTTTAGAATTTATGCAAGGTGTAAACTCTGTAGCAAAAGATTTTGATAAAAATGGAGATGCTTTTTTATTATTAATGGACAGCTCAGCAACTGTTGAAAAGGTTGATGAGTCTTTAAAATTAAATAACTACGTTATTTCTCAAAAATTTATTAATAAAGATTTTTTAGAAGATAGTAAAAAAATTAATTTTGAAACATTACTTAAAAATGAGTATTATATTTCTGATAAATATTTTTATACTTATATTGATATAAAAGATTTTAATAATAAAAAATTAGGGATTGCACTAAGTGCTGAGCCGATTTCAAAAGTTCAAATTATGATTGATGATACATCACTTATAATATGGATTGCTTTGTTTATCTTACTTTTCGCACTAATTATTAGTATGATTTTTTCTTTAATTAATGTAAAAAATAATATTTTATCTCCAATACTTAAATTAAAAAATTCTATTGATAGTATTTCAAGTAATAACAAAAATACATCAGATAATTCAAGAATTGAAGTTACGTCAAATGATGAAATAGGGGATGTTGTAAATAGTTTTAATACTTATTTAGATTCAATAGAAAAAGGTATTTTACAAGATAAAAAAGTTATTGAAGAATCAAGACAAATAATCGCAAAAGTAAATGCTGGATTATTAAATGATAGAATAAAAGGTGTTTCTCATTCTGCTGGTGTTGATTTATTAGTAAAAGAAATAAATAAAATGATAGAAAGAATGCAAAAAAACCTTACGATACTAAGTGAAACTTTAGTTGCTCTTTCGACTGCTAATTATGATTATGAAATACCTCATATTGATAATTTAACAGGAGTAATTGCTTCATTATTAAGTGGAGCAAAAGTTACTCAATCTTCAATAAATGAGATAATGTGTTTAATTGAAAGATCAAATAATGACTTAACAACAAGTGCTGATGAATTAGAAAATGCATCAAAAAAATTAAGTACATCATCAAACACACAAGCAGCATCTCTAGAAGAAACAGCAGCTGCCATTGAAGAAATATCAGCAACTATATCAAGAAGTAGTGAAAACGCTGTTAAAATGGCTCAATATGCTTCAAATGTTACAGCATCATCAAATACTGGAAAAGATTTAGCACATAAAACAGCTGTTTCTATGGAAGAGATAAATAATCAAGTAAATGCAATAAGTGAAGCAATTTCTGTTATTGACCAAATAGCATTCCAAACAAATATTCTTTCATTAAATGCAGCTGTTGAAGCAGCAACCGCTGGAGAAGCTGGACGTGGATTTGCAGTTGTTGCAGCAGAAGTGCGAAATCTTGCAAGTAGAAGTGCAGATGCTGCAAATCAGATAAAAAATATAGTTTTAAATGCAACAGTTAAAGCAAAAGAAGGTAAAGAAATTACTTCAAAAATGATTGAAGGATATAATGATTTAAATGAGAATATTGTAATTACAATAAAATTAATTGATGATGTTGCAAATGCTTCAAAAGAGCAACAACTAGCAATGTCACAAATAAATGATACAGTAAACTCACTTGATCAAGCAACACAACAAAATGCTGCATTAGCTACATCTATAAATGATATGGCATCAAATACAGCTATTCTTGTAACAAACCTACAAAATACTATAAATCAAACAAGTTTTGATAGAAATGCACATAAAAGAGTTTGTGATACGGATTTAATTATTGATATAAATAGATTAAAATCTGATCATATTAATTTTAAAAATCATAACTTTGCCCAAGCAAAAGCAGGTTTTAGATTTACAGTTAAAAACGATCATGAGTGTAATTTAGGAAAATGGATAGATTCAAATGAAGATAAAAAATTTGCTAAATCAAAAGAGTGGCAAGACCTAAAAATAGCACACAAAAAAGTTCATGATTTAGTACAAGAAACAGTATACTTATACGCTGATGAAAGTGAAAATGAAAAGATATTTGCAACTACTAAAGAGATGGAAGAAAATATTGAGATAGTGTTTGATCTTTTAAATAGAATTAGAGAAATAAACTGTCAAAACTAATATAAATTAATTGTAAAAGAATAGGAAAGTTTTTTCCTATTCTACTTCTAAAGCTATTTTTCTAACTATTCTATAAACGTTTTCTATTGATTTAATTGAAACTTGTTCTTTCTTTGAGTGAGGAAAGTCAATTGTTGGACCAATTGAAGCTATTTTAATGTGTGGATATTTATCTTTAAAAATCGCACATTCAAGACCTGCGTGAATTGCTTCTAAAGATGCATTTGGATTTACTTCTTTATATATTTCTAATACTTTTGATGTAAATTCATTGATATCTGGTTTCCATGCAGGATATTTTCCATTTGTTGTAATATTAAAATTATAAGCTTGAAGTATTTTTATTGTTTCAAACTTTATATTTTTTAAATCTTCATTATCCATAGATCTAGCACTCATTTCAATTTTAACGCTATTTGCATCTGTTTTAATGATTGCTATGTTTATTGATGTTTGAACTACTTTTAACTCTTCATTCATGCTTCTCACACCATTTGAAAAATCATAAATAAAATCAATTATCTTATCATCAAAAATATTTAAGTGTTCACTTTTTGCTTCTATTTTTGTAATTACTATATTTTCATGTGATGCTACTGGTTCAACTGCACTTGCGATAATCGCTTTTACATTTACAGGAATAGAGTTAATTCTCTCCCCACCATTTATATCAAGAAGTTTACCATTGCACTCTTTTATAGTTTGTGCGATTAATTTTATTCCATTTGGAATATTTTTATCAATATCAACACCACTGTGTCCACCTTGAAGTTTTGAAATTTCAATTTCATATAAATCAAGATTATCTACATTTGGAACTATTTTCTTAGTTGTGTTTGTTGCAAAAATATCAATACCACCTGCACAACCTATACAAATATGACCTTCTTCTTCACTATCTAGATTTAACATATAAGTAGCATTTAACGGAAGATTTAAATTATTAGCACCAATTAATCCAATTTCCTCATCTGATGTAAATAAAAATTCACCATCATATTTTTCACACATTAAAGCTATCATATAAGCACAACCAATTCCATTATCACTTCCAAGTGTAGAATCTTCTGCTGTTAAAATATCTCCATTTTGTATGATTTTTGGAATACAATCATCAGTCAAGCAAACAATATCATAGTGAGATTGAAAAGCTATTTTTGCATTTGAGTTTACTTTTTTACATAAAATATTATTATGCTCATCAACTATACATAAGTAACTAAGTTCTTGAGATAATTGTTTCATATAATTTATAAATGGTTGATGTGTATTTGAGCATCTTGGGATTGAAGTTATTTCTTTAAAAATTTCGATTATACTATTTACCATTGAAATCCTTTAATTTTTAAATGAATTATATCCTTTTATATGAGGATTGCAATCTTTATTTAAAAATTAGTAAAATTTTTACAAATTGTAACACTTTACATAAGAAATTCCTTGTTTAAAGCCTAGTAGCAATTTTGTTTTTTCTTTTTATAGAATGATATGGATATAGCTTAAAGAATAATATACTTATACAGTTTTTAGAGTAAAATTAAATTAAGAAGTATGACAGATAATTTTTTTATAAGAACAAAAGAAGAACTAAATAAATAGTTCTTCTAAAGTTTAATAATTTTTTTTAAAAAATTTATAATGTTTCTTTTAAGTCTTTGTTTCTAATTGCAAGTAAAATAGTAATAACTACAATACTAAAAGTAACATAAGCCCAAGTAGGAATAGGAACAGGGTCTCCTGTTGCGTATGAGTGCATTCCTGATAGATAGAAGTTTACTCCTAAGTATGTCATTAAAATTGAACTAAAACCTAATAAAGCAGCCGTAGCAAGTACGAATGGTGTATTAAGAGATTTTACGAATCTTAAATGAAGTACTATTGCATAAACTACAATTGATACATAAGCCCAAGTCTCTTTTGGATCCCATCCCCAGTATCTTCCCCACGATTCATTTGCCCAAACTCCACCAAGGAAGTTTCCAACTGTAACAGCAGCAAGTCCAATAATTAATGCAATCTCTGTAATAGCAGCAACGTGTTTAATAATACCATCAACGTGAGGTCTATTTCTTCTAAATATAAACATAATAAGCGTTAGGAATCCTAATATGGCAGCTAGTCCAAAGAATCCATAAGAAGCTGTTAAAATTGAAACGTGAATAGTTAGCCAATATGATTTAAGTACTGGAACTAAGTTTGTAATTTGTGGATCAACATCTGTTAAGTGAGCTGTAAACATAAAAATTCCAGCAATAATAACAGCAGCACTTAATGCTAATAATGATTTTCTAAAGAAAATAACTCCAGCAAATACAGCAGACCAAGAGATATATAATAATGTTTCATATATATTTGACCATGGTGCGTGACCTGATAAAACCCATCTGTATCCCATACCAAATGTATGTAAAGAGAACAGAGTTGCTAATGCTATAAAAAATACAGTTGTAAATTTTCTAACTTGAAAATTAGGTTTAAAAATCACAACAAATGCAACAATTAACATAATTAAACCAAGTAACATATATGCAAGTGTTAATTTAAAGAAAATATCTAAATCATTGAAAAATATTTCTGCATCAATTTTTGATTTTGATAACATAACATCAGAACCAACTTTTTCTTGATAAAGAGAAATCATATTAACAAAGTTATTTGCATCTTCCCATTTATTTTCAACAATAGCATTTATTAAGCCTCTTGTGATTGTCTCAACGGCTGTTTTATTTTGTCCTTGAAAGTTTTGTATAGCATCAAGAGGAGAGTACCATTTACTGTTATCATCTTGATTTGTTGCATCTTTTACTTTTGGATAAATATTTAATAATGAACCATTAAATACAGAATACATAATATTTAACTTTTCATCAATTTTAATAATATCTCTTTCGTAAGTACCTCTTTCAATAGGTTTTGTTTGTAAAGCTTTTTCAGCTTCCCCAGCTAAAAGATATTCACCATTTTTAAAAACTTCTGAAAAAGCAATATATTTTTCTTTTTCATCAACACCTAAAAAATTCTTTAATTTAGGAGTTTGGATTTTAATCATCTTAACATCTTTCCAAACATCAGGAGTAGAAAGCATTCCTAAAACTAATTGATCAGATGTCATTCCAAGCATTGATGCTTTACCGCTTAATTTTTGGATTATTTCTCTGTTTAAAGTAGAAAGTGGTTTCATTCTTCCACCATTACTTTGAACAACTAATCTTCCAAAATTATGAGCTGTTTGTACAGATTCATCTTTTAATTTATTTAAATATACAACAGTTTGATTTGTAGTATCTTGTACTTTTGCTTCTTCTGCTTTTAAAGAAGTTCCAGCACATGCAAACATTACTACTAAAGCAATTGATGCTAAGTTCTTTTCAGCAACAAATTTACTTAATTTTCTAAATCTTGATTTTTTATCAAAGAAATTTAATACTAATCCAAGTGTTAGTAAAAAATATCCAAGATAAGTTGGCCATTTTCCTGGATCATTGTTTACAGATAATACTGTTCCTGTTTCATCAGGGAAATATGAGCTTTGAAAAAACAAGAAATTTCCTTCACTTAAAGTTCTGTTCATAAAAATTCTATAATCATAAGATTTACCGTTTTCTTCAATAACTGTAACCTCAGATGCATAAGAAGATGGAGACATACTTCCTGGATATCTGTCAAGTTGGAAATCATTTAATCTAATAGAAAATGGAAGTTGAACTATTTTTGAACCATATTCTAGTTTAACTATAACATTGTCAAAAATTAAATCTCTTTGAACACCTTGTTGACCTCTAAGACCTGGTAATTTGATCTCTTGAGTTTTTCCATCAATTGTAACATCAACAACTAAAAGTCCCATTTTTGCAGTATCTTTTTTAGCAAATATGAAGTTTTTATAATTAACATCTACTGTTTTTTCACCAAATGAAATTTTGTGAGAAAATTTATTTACATCTGAAAGAAAAGAAGTAAACTCTTTTTGATATTCTTGATAATATGTTTTATCACCATCTTGGATAGTAACTTGTAAATAAGGTTCTCCTGAAATCATTCTATTTTCAGTTTGTCCCTCTGGTATTTGCATGATACCTTCGTAACCTACATATCTAGTAATTCCAGCACCAATTAAAATAATTACAAATGCACTATGAAAAATAAACTTAGGTCTACTTTTCCACATTTTAAATCTAATAATTATTCCTATTAAATTTATAGTTGTTAATATAAGGGCTGCTTCGTACCAAATAGTATTGTAAACTAAAACTCTAGCTGAAGATGTACCGAAATCATTTTCGATAAATGTGGCACAGCCAGCTCCAATTGCTAAAATAGCAAGTAAAATTAATGTTGTCTTAAAAGAAAATAAGACATTTGAAAATTTCAAAAAGTATCCTTTTTATAAATAGTTTAAAACGAATTATATTAGCAAGAGGTTAATAAGTCGTTAACGAAAAGCGAATAATAGCTTCATAATATTTTTTTATTAGTATAACCAAAGATAAATTTGTTTTTTATTGATTTAAGACAAATTTTTAGCTAAAACACCTATAATTACAACATGAATTTAGAAACATTACAAAATAAAAAAATAGAGTGTAGAGAATGGAAAAATGTTCAACCTTGGTATGAGCAAATCCAAACAATATCTCAAATAGAAAAAAAGAATTTATCAATTGATTATGGTGATTGGTTTAGCGTAGGTAAGAAAGAAGATTTAAGCTTTGAAGAGCATGAAATAGTGCTAAATGCAGCTAAAAAACTAATTCCTTGGAGAAAAGGACCTTTTAATATCTTTGGGCTAGAAATAGATAGTGAATGGCAAAGTAATATTAAATACAATCTAATAAGACCACACTTTAATCTAAAAGATAAAATAGTTGCAGATATTGGATGTAATAATGGTTATTATATGTTCAGAATGCTTGAAGATAAACCAAAAAAATTGGTTGGATTTGATCCAAGTCCATTGACTTTACATCAATTTGAATTTATTAATCATTTTGTGAAATCAGATATTATTTATGAGATGTTAGGTGTTGAACATTTAGAATATTATAATCATAAGTTTGATTTTATTTTTATGTTGGGAGTTTTATATCATAGAGCCGATCCAATAGGAACATTAAAATCTCTAGCTCGTGGGCTTAATAGTAAAGGTGAAATTTTAATTGATACTTTTATGATAGATGGGGAAGAAGAACTTTGTTTAAGTCCAAATAAAAGATATTCAAAAATACCAAATATCTATTTTATTCCAACGATTCCTGCACTTAAAAATTGGCTTGAAAGAGCAGGGTTTGAAGATATAGAAGTGATTGCTACAACTATTACAACATCAGAAGAACAAAGAAAAACACCTTGGTCATTTGATCAAAGTTTAGAAGATTTTTTAGATCCAAATGATAATAGTAAAACAGTTGAAGGATATCCTGCACCTAAAAGAGTTTATGTAAAAGCTAGAAAAGTTTTATAAGTTAAAAGATTTGAATAAAAATACTATAGACTAAAATAGTTCTATAGTATCTTCAGCGCTTAATTCACTAAATTTAAACAATTCACTTCGACCTTTATTTTTAGCTTCATAAAGAGCAATATCAGCATTTTTTATACAATCTGTGATTGTGATATCTGAATGGATTTTATATATTTCAAAACCTATACAAACAGTTTTTTTCAAAGTTTGTTTTGTTTGCTCATTTACAACAATATTAACTTCTGCAAAATCAGAGATAATTTTTTTTGCAAGTTCACAAGCTTGAGATTCATTTACATTATTTAAAATAGAAACTAGAAATTCATCTCCATTTAATCTTCCAACCATATCAAATTCATTTATATTTGAGTGAATTACTTTTGCAAGTTCTATTAAAACTTTATCGGCAATATCATAATCAAACTCGTCAATAACAGCTTTAAAATGATCAATTCCTATCATTAAAAAATAAATTTCACTTTTTTTATTATTTGATAATCTTAAATGTGTAGTTAAATTATCTATTAAATAGTTTCTATTATAAACATTTGTCACAGAATCAAGAGATGATGAATCAATAAAGTTTTTCTTTAAAATACAGCTTTGAATAACTGCTGATACTTGAGTAAATGCAGCTTCAATAGTATTATATTTTTCTTCTAAGATTTTAAAATGAACTTTTGATGTTGCACTAAATGAAACAATGGCATTTAAATTTGTGTGGGTATTAATTATGAAAAAATAAGATAGTTCATCATCTAAAAAGAACTCTTCACCTTTAGAAAAAATCTCTTCTTTTTCATTTTTACTTGTATCAAATAAAGAAAAACTAAGATTATCAACTTTATATTCTGTATTTAACCAAGTATATATATCCTCAGCGGCTTGTTTGATATTTGTAGCATATTGAAGTTGATCATGTAGGTTAAAAATACTAACCAAAGACTTATAATCATCTTCATTTGTTGCAGAGGATTTTATTAAATTTAGAATCTTATTTTCCATTTTCCTACCTAAAAAAAGTCTATTTTGTTTGTTTCTTCTTCGTTAAATAAATAAATCTGGTTTCTACCTTTATTTCTTGCCTCGTATAAAGCTATATCAGATTTTTTTATAATTTCATCTATATTCATGGCATTATCTGGAAAAATAGAAATCCCACCTGAAATAGTTTTCATCAACGTTTGTTTACTTAAATCATTCACAACAACTTCTTTTTTAGCGAAATTAGTTATTAGCTTTTGAGTTATAAGTATAGCATTGTTTTCATTTATTATATTTAGTAAAATAACTAAGAATTCATCATTTGATATTTTAATAACTAAATCTGATTCTCTAATACTATCTTTTAAACTTTCAACTAAAGCTTTTAATACCTTATCACCAATTTCATAATCAAACTCATCAATCACAGCTTTGAATTGATCAATTCCAATTTTAATAAAAGCAATTTTCTTTTGTTCTCTGTTTGATAAACTTAATAGATTTTCCACATAATTATTTAAATAACATCTATTGTATGAACCTGTTACTTGATCCACTAAAGAAAGTTCGCTTAAAGCCCTTTCCATATATTTATTATATAAAGATTGAGAAAAGATTTGTAAAGAAAATTTAATGGTTTCTAAATTTTCTTTTATTAGTTCATACTCTTCTTTTGAGTCTGATAAAAAATGAAATATGATTTTTGTGTCTGAGTTTTGTAGAAACTCTAAAGAACTAACTAAATAATCTTCATTTGAATCTAAGTAAAAAAATAGATTTTCAGTACAATTATTTTTTTCAATATCAATTTTTAAAAATTTTATATGATGATGTAATTTTAAATAATCAAAAATATTTAAACAGCTCTTTTGTAAATCAGAAAGTTTTAGTTTTTCATTTTCATTTATAATCGTTTCACAAATTAGGTTCATAAGTTATGCCTTTATTATATGTGTCTTTCCCATTGTTTAAGAGTTTCAGTTTCATTTTTTAATGTTGTTTTATCCCCATGACCTGGATAAACATGGAAATCATTTTCCCATTTTAAAATCTTATTTAAACTTTTTTTCATAAGTTTTGCATCAGACATTGGAAAATCGAATCTTCCAATAGTACCTTTGAAAATAAAATCGCCAGTAAAAAGATGCCTATCAATTTGTAAAGCACTACATCCAGGTGTATGACCAGGAAAATGATGGAATTTTATTTTTATACCATCAATTTCGATTTCTTCATCTGGGTTTACTAAAACATCAGCATAAGATGGAATCATTCCTAAATCATAAGGATCAAGAGTTAGCATAAACTCATCATCTTTTGGTGTATATAATTTTATATTATATGTATCTTTTACAATTTGATTTGACCAAACATGGTCAAAGTGCCCATGTGTATTTAAAACTGCAATTGGATTTTTTGCATATGTTTTTATCCAAGGAAGAGCGTTAACTCCTGGATCAATAATAATATCTTTACCATTTATTGTTACAATATAACAATTTGTTTGATAATCACCCATAGCTTGTACTTTTATATCCATTTTAAACCTTACTTTGCTAAAATTATAAGATTATATCAAAAAAGAGGTTATTTATGGATTATTTTTCTACACTTGAAGAAGTTTTGCTCACAAGTGAACCAAAACATAAGATTGAAAAATTTAAATTATTTTATAAAAAGTTTTTAAATAATGAAACTACTTTTGATAATTTATATGAACCATGTATCTTAAATAAACCCTCTTATTCAAGTTTTTTACAAATAGTTAAACCAACAGATTTGCCTGTTATTAAAAATTTTAAATCAATTGAAGGAAAGCGATATTTAGTACACACTATTTTACATATTGAATATTCAGCCATTGATTTAGCTTTAGATGCAGCATTAAGATATAAAAATATGCCAATAAGTTATTATAAAGATTGGCTTGAAGTTGCAGATGATGAAATTAGACATTTTTTAATGCTTGAAGATTTACTTCATAGTGTTGATTCAAAATATGGGGATTTTCCTGTGCATAAAAATCTATTTGAAGCAATGGAGCAAACACCTGAATTTTTACGAAGAATGGCAGCAGTTCCAAGATATCTTGAAGCAAATGGATTAGATCAAAATCCTAAAATTATGGAAAAATTAAAATCAAATCGAGATGAATTTAATTTAAAATTAATGGATATTTTAAAAATTATTTTAGAAGAAGAGGTTGATCATGTAAGAAAAGGTGATATCTGGTTTAAGTACGAATGTGAAAGATTAAACCTAGAGCCAGAATCAACTTATATGCAAATAATCGAAGAAGTTTTTCCAGGAAGTACAAAAAGAAAAATGGATATAAACTTTAAAGCAAGAAAAGAGGCAGGTTTTTCTTGTAATGAATTAAAAAAATTATCTAAAAAACAGGAGTGTGAGTAAATGATAAGTTCAAATTACGATGCAATAATTGCTGCAACTAAAAAAACTGATGTAGACCTAAATAAAAAATCAGATGACTTTTTAAAAACATTAACAAGTTTATCAAACTCTAAAAATCCAGCTAATAAAAAAAGTGATATGTTCGAGTTACTAAGCGCAACTGTAAAAAATAAAGTTGATAATATTACAAATAAAACTAATTCAACAGATGTAATATCAAAAGAAGATTTAGATGAGATGTTATTAAAAATAAACTCATTTAATTTCGTAAGTGCCTTATCTAGTAATGCTAAAAAACCTTACGATAAATATGATAAGTATGACAAAAATAAAACTGATTATTCATTTTTATATAATGATTTTAATTTGCAGTACCAAGAGTTAGTATATAAGCATAAACAGCTTGAAAATATCACAAAAGATATTAACAAGTAGTTTTTATTTAAGAAGTATTTTAATACAAATTTATAGAAAACTTAATTTTATAAATATCATTTTCTTCTTCAACTTTTAAAGAAGAATTGATTTTTTGAGTACTTAATTTGTTTTGAATACTTTTTAAAACATGAAGAAAGTTTCCATTAAATGGTAATTCTATTTTTTTTATTTTATTAGTAGCAATTATTTTTACAATAGATTCAATACAATAAAAATAGAAAATTTTATTTGTAGCTCTTTGAATTTTATACTCTTTCATTGATTCTAAATTAGAAAGAAAAGTATCTTTTTCAATATCACTTAAGGTAGTTCTTTCTTTTATTCTTTTTTCTTCTTCCTCTAAGTTTTTAATATAAGAATTTACTTTATTATCCATTTCAATTAAAAGTTCTGGATTTAAATCAAAAACAATATTTAATAAATTTTCAATGTTTAATTCTTCTTTTTTTATATCATAAGAATAATTTTTAGTTGATTCATAATTATTATTCAAGGCCTTTAGAATTTCATAAACAAAAGGAAAAAAGATATATTTATCCTCTTTACCTTGTTTAAAAGATATTCCATGTTGACTTATTATCGTTTTTTGACCTGTATATTTGAATTTCATTTAAAACCTTTAAAATTTTGAGTTTGGTATTGGATAGTTATTGATTACAAAATCGATATCTTTGTCTCCACGACCACTTAAGTTTACTAAAATTGTTTTGTCTTTTGGTAAAGTAGCAGCTATTTTCATTGCAAATGCAACTGCGTGAGCTGATTCAAGTGCTGGAATTATACCTTCTAATTGAGATAATTTGTAAAAAGCATCAACGGCTTCATTATCATTACATTGTCCAACTTTCGTTCGTCCACTTTCTTTTAAATAAGCATGTTCAGGTCCAACAGAAGGGTAATCAATTCCACTTGCAATTGAATATACAGGTGCAGCTTCACCTGTTTCATCTTTTAACATGATAGAGTTAAATCCATGCATTATACCTTCTTCACCATATGTTAATGATGCTGAATGTTCACCTATATTTGAACCTTTACCCATTGGTTCTACTCCATAAAGTTCAACTTCTTTTTCATCTATAAATGCTGAAAAAATACCCATTGCATTACTTCCACCACCAATACAAGCAGCAATAACATCAGGAAGTTTATTTTCATGTTCTAAAAACTGCTCTTTTGCTTCAAAACCAACTACGCTTTGAAAATCTCTTACCATTAAAGGAAATGGATGAGGACCAACAACAGAACCAATACAATAAATAGAGTTTTCAGGGTCTTTTAAATATGCTTCAAAGGCTGAATCAACGGCTTCTTTTAAAGTTTTTAAACCATGGGTTGCAGGAATAACATTTGCACCTAAAATTTTCATTCTTACAACATTTGGATGTTCTTTTGCAATATCAACTTCACCCATGTGAATTTCACACTCTAAACCAAAATAAGCAGCTGCAGTTGCTAATGCAACACCATGTTGTCCCGCTCCAGTTTCTGCAATAACTTTTTTCTTTCCAAGATATTTAGCAAGAATTACTTCAGCCATACAATGGTTTAACTTATGAGCACCTGTGTGATTTAAATCTTCTCTTTTTAGATAGATTTTTGCACCACCACAAAATTCTGTTAAATTTTTAGCAAATGAAATAGGAGTAGGTCGTCCTTGATAGTGTTTTCTTACATACTTTAACTCTTCTATAAATGCAGGAGAATTTTTTAATTCAAAATATGCTTTTGTTATATCAGCAAAGGGTTTTTCTAAAGAAGGAGGAATAAATGAACCTCCAAATTTTCCAAAGAAACCATTAATATCAGGCATTGTTTCTAAATATGATTTGTTCATTTATCTTCCTTTTTAAATTTTATTTTTAATTTACGAAAACCACTTTTTAACTTTATCAAACATTGATTCAAAACTTTTTTCGTGAGGTTTACTCTCTATTCCAAAACTTTCTTGAAGTTTTTCTAAAAGTTCTTTTTGTTCATCGTTTATTGTTTTTGGATATTCAATTTTTATTTGAACTACTAAGTTACCTTTTCCATAACCTTGCACAGATTTAACACCTTCACCTTTAAAAGTAAATTGTTGTTTATCTTTTGCATTTTTAGGAATATCAAGCTCAATTTCTCCTCTTAATGTAGGAATCATTATCTTAGCACCAAGGGCAATTTTTGTAAAGAAAATTGGAGCTTCATAGTAAATATCATCATCATGTCTTACAAAATGAGAATCTTCTTTTACTTTTACTTGTAAATATAAATCACCACGTGAACCATCAGGTGCGATATTTCCTTTGTGAGAAACTCTGATTCTCATTCCATCATTTACACCCTCAGGAATATCTACTTTAAAACTATCTTTTAGCTCATCATAACCAGTTCCACTACAAGATTTACAAGATGCAGCTGCAGATTGACCAGTTCCACCACATTTCGGACAAGTTTGAGCAAATGTCATAAAACCTTGTCGTGCATGAACCTGACCTTGGCCGTTACAAGTAGTACAAGTTGATAGTTTACCATCTTTTGAACCAGTTCCAGAACAAGGTTTACAAGCTGTTTTATATTTATATTTTATCTCTTTGTTACAGCCAAATACAGCTTCGTTAAATTCAAGTTTTACTTCTACCGTTACATCAAGATTATAGCTATATGATTTTCTTTGTTTTCTGCTTCTACCGCCACCAAAAGCGCTTCCGAACATCTCTTCAAAAACAGAACCTAAATCATCAAAACCACCTTGGAATCCACCACCTCTTTGACCGTGACCTTCAACTCCAGCTTTTCCATATCTATCATAAAGTGATCTTTTTTCTTCATCACTTAATACCTGATAAGCTTCATTTATAGCTTTGAACTTCTCTTCAGCTTCGTTATCACCTGGATTTTTATCAGGATGATATTTCATAGCCATTTGTCTATAAGCTTTTTTAATTGTACTTTTATCTGAACCTTTACTAACTTCTAGTAGTTCATAATAATCTATTTCAGTCAATTTTTATCCCCTTAAAAAATATTTGAATTTATGTAAGACGCGATTTTATCTAAAAATTGATAAATAATAAATGAATTAAATAATGCTAAAAAATAAATTATTATTTTTTAAAATTATTAGAATATAATTTTAGCTACTTGACATCTTATAAAATTTTTATTATACTTTCACCAATTTAGTAGGTGATAATTATGAAAATATCAAAAAAAACAGATTATGCTCTTAGAGCTTTATTCGCAATAGCAGCAACAAAAGAGGCTTCTATCTCAATTAGAGAACTTTCAGAATCAGTAGATGTTCCAAGAAGATTTCTTGAAAATATTATGTTGGAAATGAACAAAGCAGGTTGGGTTAAAAGTATTCCTGGCAGATATGGTGGCTATACCTTAGCTAAAAAATCTGATGAAATTACTTTAGGTGAAGTTATAAGATTTTTTGAAGGAATGATAGCAATGATTTCTTGTGTATCTGTTTCAAATTACGAACCTTGTAGCCAAGAAGGAAAGTGTTATTTTAGAAGAGTGTTTTTAAATATTAGAAATTTAACAGCACAAATTCTTGATAGAACAACAATTGCATCTTGTTTAGGACAAGTTCCTATAACAAAAGAAGATATTTACAAAGAAGAATTTATTGGTGGTTTAGGTATTTAGTATCTGAAACATCAATTTTTTTTGTTATTTTTAATTATCACACATTTAGTGTATATTATATAAAAAGGATTTAAAATGATGTGCGACATGATTATAAAAATATAATAAAAAAAGTAAAAGGTGAGATTTTTTAAATCTTTAAATTATCACACATTTAGTGTGTATTATATATAAGAGAGAAAATAAAAATGAAAAAAATAGTAAAAAATTTAAGAAATATTGCATTAAGTGCATTATTAATACCAGTATTAGGAATTTCAAGTGAGAGTTATGATTCAAAAGCAGAAGCAGCAAAAAAGTCGTTAGAGATTTTAAATGTATCTTATGATCCAACAAGAGAATTATATGCAGCATATAACAAAGATTTTGCATCTTTTTGGAAAGAAAAAACAGGTCAAGATTTAGTAATAAAACAATCACATGGTGGTTCAGGAAAACAAGCACGAGCTGTAATTGATGGTTTAGGTGCAGATGTTGTTACTTTAGCTTTAGGTTACGATGTTGATGTAATAAGCCAAAAAGCTGGTTTATTTTCAAAAGATTGGCAAAAAAGATTAGAAAATAATTCATCTCCATACATTTCTACTATTGTATTTTTAGTTAGAAAAGGAAATCCAAAAGGCATAAAAGATTGGGATGATTTAATAAAAGATGGAGTTTCAGTTATTACACCAAATCCAAAAACTTCAGGAGGGGCAAGATGGAACTATTTAGCTGCTTATTCATACGCTCTTAAAAAAGAGTTGGGTGATTTAAGTAAAGTTGATAAAAATTCACAAAAATATAAAGATGCAGATAAAAAAGCACTTGAATATATATCTAAGTTATTCAAAAATGTTCCAGTTCTTGATTCTGGTGCAAGGGGAGCTACTAATACTTTTGTTCAAAGAAAAATCGGAGATGTATTATTAGCTTGGGAAAATGAAGCATTTTTAGCTATTAATGAGTTAGGAAAAGATGAGTTTGAAATTATTGTTCCAAGTATATCTATTGTTGCTGAACCCCCTGTTAGTGTTGTTGATGAAAATGCTAAAAAACATGGAACTTATGAAGTATCAAAGGCATATTTAGAATATTTATATTCACCAGCTGGTCAAAAATTAGCAGCAAAAAACTATTATAGACCTTACAAACCAGAACTTGCAGACAAAGAAGATATAACAAGATTTCCAAAACTTGAGCTTGTAAAACTTAATGATGTATTTGGTAGTTGGGAAGTTACTCAAAAAACACATTTTGATGATGGTGGAACATTTGACGCTATTTATAAATAAATAAAGAAGAAATAGGGAAGTTTTAAAATGAGATTAAATTTTGGAATATTAAAAAGGCAAAAATCACCAATTCCAGGTTTTGGATTAACTATGGGATATACAGTTTTTTATATTAGTATCATAGTTATAATTCCTTTAATTGCACTTTTTACAGAGGCTTTTAGCATGGGTTGGCAAGTATTTATTGATGCTACTACAAATGCAAGAGTAATAGCAAGTTATAAATTAACTTTTATTACTTCATTAATTGCAGCTTTAATAAATACAGTTTTTGGACTTATTGTTGCTTGGTGTTTAGTTCGGTATACATTTTTTGGAAAAAGAGTTTTTGATGCAATTGTAGATTTACCTTTTGCCTTACCAACGGCTGTTTCAGGTATTGCCCTAACAACTCTTTATTCGACTCAAGGTTGGTTTGGACAATATTTGGAACCACTTGGAATAAAAATAGTTTTTACCCCAATTGGAATTAATATTGCTTTGATTTTTATAGGACTTCCTTTTGTTGTGAGAACAATTCAACCAGCATTAGAAGAGATTCAAATAGAACAAGAAGAAGCAGGGGCTAGTTTAGGTGCTTCAAGATGGCAGATATTTTATAAAATAATACTTCCAACAATTTTCCCATCAGTAATAACAGGATTTGCATTGTCATTTGCAAGAGCTCTTGGTGAATATGGCTCGGTTGTTTTTATAGCTGGAAATATGCCATTTAAAACAGAGATTAGTACACTTTTGATTATTACAAAACTAGAACAATATGATTATGCAGGAGCAACGGCAATCGCTGTTGTAATGCTTTTGATTTCATTTGTAATGTTGTTATTAATTAATATGCTTCAAAGATGGAGTTCAAAAAGAAAAGGAATGGAGGCAATATGAAAACTATAAGTAATTCAAAATCTACACAAAAAGAGTCAAAATTAGTTCAATATTTATTAATAGCAACAGCTGTGACTTTTTTGATGATTATGTTAGTTATGCCTTTGATTACAATTTTTGCAGAAGCTTTTAGAAAAGGTTATGAAGCATATTTTGAATCATTTACAAATGAGTATGTTTTACAAGCAATAAAATTAACTTTTATAACAGCAGCAATAGCAGTTCCTTTAAATTTGGTTTTTGGAGTTGCAGCTTCTTGGTCAATAGCAAAATATTCATTTTTTGGAAAAAGTTTTTTAATAACATTGATTGATTTACCTTTTGCAGTTTCGCCAGTAATTTCAGGATTTGTTTATGTTTTACTTTTTGGCGCGCAAGGATGGTTTGGACATTGGTTGATAGCAAATGATGTTCAGATTATTTTTGCAGTTCCAGGAATTGTGTTAGCAACTATATTTGTAACTTTTCCTTTTGTTGCAAGGGAGTTAATTCCTTTAATGCAAGAACAAGGAAACGATGAAGAACAAGCAGCACTTTTACTTGGAGCTAGTGGTTTTCAAACATTTTTGAAAGTTACCTTACCAAATATAAAATGGGGACTCATTTATGGAGTAATTTTATGTAATGCGAGAGCTATGGGCGAATTTGGAGCGGTTTCAGTTGTTTCTGGACATATTCAAGGTGTTACAAATACAATGCCTTTACAAGTTGAGATTTTATATAACGAATATAACTTTGTGGCTGCATTCGCCACATCAACACTTTTGGCAATACTTGCACTTTTAACTTTGGTTTTAAAATATATTTTAGAATGGAAAGTTCAAAGAGAATTAAAAAAATTAGAAAAGCAATAATAAACAATAGGAAAAAATGATGAAAATTGAAGTAAAAAATTTAACAAAATATTTTGGTAACTTTGTGGCTCTTAAAAATATAAATTTAGAGATAATCCCAGGTGAACTTTTGGCACTTTTAGGACCATCAGGAAGTGGGAAAACTACACTTTTAAGAATGATAGCAGGTCTTGAAACAGTTGAAGATATTGATAGTGGTGAGATTTTATTTAATAAAATAGATGTTGCAAAAAAAAATATAGCTGAAAGAGATATTGGATTTGTATTCCAACATTACGCACTTTTTAAACATATGACAGTTTTTGAAAATATTGCTTTTGGATTAAGAGTAAAACCCAAAAAAGAGCGATTATCAAATGAACAAATCAATAAAAAAGTTACAAAACTTTTAGAACTTATTCAACTTGATGGTTTTGCAAACAGATTTCCTTGGCAACTCTCAGGTGGTCAGCGACAAAGAGTTGCATTAGCACGAGCTTTAGCAGTTGAGCCAAAAGTATTACTTTTAGATGAACCTTTTGGTGCATTAGATGCAAAGGTTCGAGCAGATTTGAGAAAATGGTTAAAAGAGCTTCAAGCAGAATTAGGAATTACAACTATTTTAGTAACTCACGATCAAGAAGAAGCACTTGAAGTTGCTGATAGAATTGTAGTAATTTCAAAAGGAAAAATAGAGCAAGTTGGAACTCCTGAAGAGGTATTTCATAATCCTGCAAATGAGTTTGTAATTAATTTTCTGGGAAATGTAAATCTATTTCATGAACGAAAAAATGATTCAGAACAAAAATATCATATCAGACCACATGAGTTAGAAATAGTTTCAAGTGAAGATAAAAATGCAATTTTAAAAGCAAAAATAAAATATATCCAACTAGCAGGTTCCCAAGTGAAAATCGATTTAGTAGATATTAAAGATGAGAAAATAACTATTTTAGTAGAAATATCACATTATGAATTTAGAGCAAAAAATTTAAAAAAAGATGATATTGTTGGAATAATTCCAAGAGAATTTAGAACATTTCAAGATGGGGCTGGAATTTAGCCTCCTTTATAATTATCATTGTTTAAAAAATAAAAAATTTGATAATACTTTTAAACTTTTTTCAGACGAAAAAATGTGATGATAATAAAACAGATTTATGTAAAAATTGATAAATCTTAGATACAATCCAGCTATGAATAAAGGATTAGAAAAATTTTACGAACTTGTTGAAGCATTTGAATCTCTGCCTACTATTGGAAAAAAATCTGCTCTTAGACTTGCATATCATATCGTTATGAATGATAATTATTGTGGTAT
>JAGOIF010000101.1 GCA_017995775.1 Aliarcobacter sp. | reverse complement strand
TAAAATCAATAGTATTTGCACCAATTTTTTGTAAATCACTTGTATATATTGGGAAATTGCCACTGTTTTTTGCTAAAAAGCTATTTAGTCCATTTAACTCTTTTTGATTTGTATCTAATGGATTTTTTGATTTTTTATCTATATCTATCTTTTCAAGATATTTATTAAAACTCTCTTCATTTTTTAGATTGTTTAGTTCTCTAAACTCATTAATCTTATACTGAATTGTTTTTGATAATAGGGTTCTTAATTCTGCAGGTTTACCAATTTTGTCAAAATTATCAGATAAATCATTAGCTGTTTTAATTTCAATACCATGATCATTTTGTAATCTTTTAGCAATATTTTCAAAATATTTAGGAGAGTTAAAAATAGCATTTGATACTGTTTCATTTATTTTAATATTTTTTAAACTATCAATTTTTACTAGCTCTTGAGTTACCTCTTTAGACTCAAATTTTACACTTTCTAGTAAATTTTTCTTTAAATTTATAGGTAATACTTTGATATTATTGTTATTTGATGTAGCTTTTGCAAGAGAATTATTTAGATTTAGCTTTGATATATCACCATTTTTAGCTTGATTTATAAAATCTTCATACTCTTTTTTATTTGAGTACTCTTTTACTAAATAATCTAATTTTGTTAAATTTTCTTCACTATTTGAGATAATATTTGTTTTTATAGTTCCTTGATATGTTTCAATATTTTTAGTATCTATACCAGTTGATTTAACTTCATTTAAAGATAAGGTATTTTTACCAAATTCTATTTTCTTATACAAATTATCTAAATTTTTATTGATAGTATCTATATATTTATTTAAAAATATATCACTACCTTTTGATTCTATATTATGAGTTTTTATATTTTTTATAATTTCAGTTAGCTCTTTTTTATCATAAGAGTTAAAGTTTTTATTTTCATTTATAAAGTTATTTGATTCTTTATAAGATAGATTTTCTGTATTTAGTTTAAAATCTTTTTGTATTTTTGTTAATTCAGATACTTGATGAGCTAATGGTCTATTTTTATTTATATCTTCAGCAGTTTTTATATCTTGTAAATCTTTGTTTAAATCAGTATATTGGAAATTTATAATTTTTAGTTCAGCATCGACTTTCTCTATTTTAAAATCTTGTAAATCTTTCTCTTTATTTAGTCCAATATTTTCAAGAGCTGATATACTTATATTATCTGATTTAGAAATTATATAATTAAGTGCAGCAGCTTTTTTGATATAGTTTTTACTATATTCATCGGTTTTACCTTTTGTAAGATTTTCAACATGAGAGTTTATTTTTTCACTTAGAATCTGTTTAGTATTTTCACTTAGAAAAAATTTTATTCCATCTATTTGTATAGTTTTTGAATTAGTTGAATATAGTGTTGTATCTAAATTATATTTTTTTAAACTACCCTCTGTTATCTCTTGAGATTGAGCTAATCTTTTTTGTAAAGTGCTTAATCTTTCTAGTTCTGTATCAAAACTTTTTTTGCTGATTTCTTTATTGGAATATTCACTTTTATATTGCTCTTTTTTTACTTCTAAAACTTCATATAAAGATTTTCTACTATCTCCTGCATATAATAAAGGATTTCTTGTATAGTTTTTTACAAACTCTCTAGCTTCTTTTCTACTCTCTAAAATATTTTCAGGTTTTATATCTACCATATCAGAATATTTTTTTGCTAATGAACTCATCTGTTTACTTGGAAAATATTTATGTTTTTCATTCCAATCTCTTACATAAGTTTCATTCTCTTTAAACCACTTATAAATTTTATTTTTACTACTAACATCATCTTTTTGTAAAATTAGATTTTTATCTTCAGCAACTTTATTAGCTAAAAATATCTCTTGTTTCTCTTCTAGCCAGTTTTTAAATTCTTTTATATCTGATGTAATAGCTCTAGTTAAACCTAAATCATACTTAGAAGATAAACTTTCAGCAACTTTTATATAATCTTGAAATAAAAAAGCATCTTTATTTGTTGCACTCATAAAATATTCTTTATATGATTTGTCATTTTTTACAAACCACTCTTTCAATTTTTCTGGATCTTTTCCTATATCTTTTGAATTAAAATCCAAATCAAATTTTTTAGATATTTTATGAGCCAATAATTTATTTTGAGAAAATATATTTGCTTCTGGAATTACTCCAATAAAGTTTCCAATTTGAATTCCAGCTGGGATTGCTGTTTCATCTTTTATATTTATTCCATAATCTTTTACTAACTCTTTTAGGTTATCTTCAAAATTCATTTTAAGTTCAAAAAGTTCATCTTTATACATTCTTATTCCATCTCCATCAGGATGTGTTGAAGTCATAAGAATATGTGCATGAGGTGTTTTTGTATTGTTATGTATTGCATAGAAATAATTAAACTCTTTTCCAAAGCTCTTAGAGTAACTACTCATAGTATCTCTAACAACTTTGTCTAATTGTTCTTGAGTTAAATTTAGTCTAGGATTTGGACTTAAAACCAATCTTCTTTCAGCAGATATATTTTTGATTTGTTCTTTTGCATCTACTTTAGATACTACATTTCCATCTTTATCTTTTATATCAGATATAGGTTTGTCATTTTCATCTCTAGTTATATAATCTAGTGAAGCACTAGCTCTTTCTTTTGCTCCTTTACCTATTGTGTATCCATTTTCGTTTTTACCTTCTGTTCCAGTCATTTTTACTAAACCAAATTGTTTTATAGTTGGAATAGGATTTACATTTGAAGATGAAAATGTTGCACCATAATTTTGTAAAGATGAGCTTCCAGCACTTTGTATTTGTGATGAAGCATTTCCTATAGTTGATTGTGATGAAGCTTTACTTACTAAAGATTGTAGTCCACTATCTTTTGCTAGAGTATCTTTTATATTTTCATTTGCATTTATTACAGGAGAATTAATTTTTGCAATAGATGAAGAGTAATCTTTATAAGATAATTTAGGAGCATTTGAAGGAGATGGAGAACTTGAAATAGCTTTTTTTAATTTAATCATTTCGAGTTGTATCTCTTGCTCTTCTATAGATTTATTTTTATCTTTTTTTGATTTAGATAAATCAGTAATATGTTTATATAAAACTAAAGATTGCATATCAGATAAAAAGTTGTTCATTAGTTATCACTCTTTGAATTTTTATATTCATCTATTCCAAAACTTGTAGCAGTTTTCATAGCTTCATCTCTACTTTGAACACAAAGAGAATCATCTAAGCCTTTATCTTTACTTCTTAAAAATATTTGGATTAAAACTAAGTGCCAAATACTAAAAATTTTTATTCCATTTTTTACTAATAAACTTGCTAATCTATCAAATCCTTTTTTATTAAAACTATGGTTATCTCTAACCTCTGCTCTTAAACTTTTTATCTCTTTTAATATTTCACTTTCTTGAGTTGTAATATCTAAACTTTGCACAATTAATTCTCTTAAAACATTTGAAATACTTTGTTGTTTAAGTGCTGCATATTTTCTAATTTGTTCATCTAAATCTTTATTGACTCTAATTGTATGTTGTACCATTTGATTACCCTTTAACTCTTGTTTTTTAGCCATATTCAGGCTTTTATATCGTTTTTTGTATGCTTATTTGATGTAAAAATCATCACTTGACTACAAATTTGACTTATTTAAAAGCACCTAAAAAGCAAAGCTTAAAATAAAAATAGATTACAAAATTGCATATCGTTTTATCTTGCACTCTTTTTAGAGTGTCAAAGCTTCGCTTTATCTTCTCTCTTTTAAAACATAATGCCTATTTTGGAATTGATGTTTTTGTTACTTTACAAATTTGAAAAAAGTATGAATACAAATTGAGATAAAAAAACTCTGTGTACTCATATTTTTTCAAGCAAATTTATTGCACTTTCTTCTTTTTTAATTTATTATCTGATGAGGTTAAACTATTATGTTCATCAATCCAATCTTTTAAAAGTTTTTTATCTTCTAAGAGTTCATTTGGTAAATCAATTTTTAATTTTTTAGCTATATTTTTTGCAAAAGAAATCTGTTTTGTTGATGGTTTATTTGAACTTATAAGATGAATATTTTCATCTATAAAAGTTGATAATTTTTCACTATCTTCAAGTAACTCTTCACTTAAATCTTCTCCTATTTTTTCTGCAATTTGTTCAGCTAAATCTATCTGCTTTGGTGATGGAAGATTGTTGTGTTCTTTTATCCATTCACTCAAATCATCTTTATTTATTAAAATATTTTCATCTATCTCTATTTCCAATCTTTCAGCAATTTTCATTGCAAAATCTCTTTGTGCTTCACTTGGTAAGTTGTTATCAGTATCGCTCATTTATTACTCCTATATTTTTAAGAAATTATTATTTATTGCAAAAGTTTTTAACTCTTCTACACTAATCTCATCTTGTAAGAACTTGATAGTAAGTTCACCTAAAGTTGCTAATTTTTTGAGTTTTAACTCTTTAGCTTTCTCTTTTAATTCTCTAGCTTTTTTATTTGCTGTCTCTTGAATTTTTTTTGCTTGTTCTAGCAAATCTTTTTCTGTTTGTTCTGTCAAATATATCCTTTGTATTAAATTTAGTTAGGAGGTGTTCTCCTGTATTTTTTCTGTTTTATATTTTTCTAAATACTTCAATAATGAATCATTATAATTTTCCAAAAACTCTCTATTTATTTTTGAGTATGAAGCAGGAGTTAAAATATAATAATTAAGTTTTTTATATGAGATTGGAAAATTGTAAATTTGTCCAAATTGAGATTTGTATGAAGCAATAAAAATATTCTCTTTTAATTCTATATCCATAAAGTCAAGGAATTGATTTTTATAAGGGATTTTATTTTCTTGATATTCAAATCCATGTTTAAGAGTATTAAAAATAGTATTTTTTTCTTCTACAATTAAACCATCATAGTAATCTTTAGCTCCATTAAATTCATTTCTTCTAATAGCTTGAGCTATTGATTTTTTATAAGCTTCTTTATTTGTTATCTTTCCTTTTTCAATTCTATCTTTTACTTTACTTGTAGTAAGTATATAATCAGCAACTTTTTCAATATCTTCTGTAGGAATATCAAAGCTATTTTTCTCTTCTTTAATAGAGTAAGCAAGTTTTGAAAGTCTATTTGCTAAATCATCTTTAGAGATATTTCCTTCAATCTGAAGCTTTTGAATTTTTGCTAATTCATTTTTTATAAATTCATCATTTTGTTCTTCTGTTATAACTGGTTCAATATTATTAAAGAACTCATTATGCTCTTGAATATATTTCTCTTTTTTCCACTCTAAATCTAAAGTCATATAAACAACTTGTTTTCCTTTTTGTCCAGAATATTCTCTTTTTAAAAGTCCAATATCTTCTAAAGATTTTTTTATATTTGCGACAGTTATGATTGCAGTTTTTATTCTTTTATTTTTAAATTTTATTTTTTCTTCTTCAGTAGATAAAGATTTATATTTATCATATGCTTTTGAATTTTCTTTTATATCACCAAATCCACAATAAAAAGCAATTGTTCTATTTGATGGAAAGGAGTTTGATTTTCTATCTTTCATATCAGCATGAGATAAAATAGCAGCTACAACTTTTATTTGTCCTTCATTTAGATATTTAAAAAACCAAGGTTCAATTTGTATAGGTCTAGTTTTTGGTTTAGAAATTTTTAAGTTCATTAGTTTATAGCTTTTACTTTTTCATCATATAAATAGTTTTTTACTTCAATTGGATCATAAACTATTATTTTTCTACCAGATTCATTACCACCAGATAATTGTATAAATGGGATTTGTCTAGCTCTTCTTTTTTCATCAATCATTCTTTCTGTAAGCCCTGTAAGTTTTGAGAGAGTTTTTTTATCGCAAGATATAGGTTTCATTCTATCTGCAAGTAAGAAGAATTCTAAAATTATATTTATATGATTATCTGATTCATCAGTTCTTTTTAGTTTTTCTATAAACTCTTTTGTTAAAGAGCTTATAGAAGCTCTAATTATAATTTCATTTACTAATTTGAAATCTATATGTAAATCTTTAAGCATACTTTCTAAACTATAGTTTGTAAAAATACCATTTATAGAGTATTTATCGAAAAGTTTCATTTTTATTTAGTTCCTAATTTTTTTATAAAATTTTCTACATCTTGAAGGTTATATCTGTAACTTCTACCAATTTTTATAGATGGCATATTCTGTTTTTTTCTCAATTTATCTACATCATAAGCAGATATATTTAGCCTTACTGCTAGTTCTTCTTTTGTAAGCATTTTTTCATTCATTATTTATCCTTTTTTTATTTTCTTTCTTGTATATCTATTTTGATTTTGTGATATTTTTTTAATGTTTTAATCAAAAATTTTAAATCTTGATAATGCTCTTCTAAGATTTTTTTATATTGTAAAATATGATTCAAAGAGTATTTCTGAAAATCATCAATAATTAACTTTTCTATTCTCAAATACTCTTTTTTTATTTCAAAATATCTTCTCAAACAAAGTTCTTGATGATTCTCTTTCTTTATTTGCTTTTTAGTTTTTTTGCTTTCAAACATTAGTTTTACCTCTTAATTTGAAATGAAATAAGATATTGTTTGATTCTACTATTGAGATATTTGGAAATTTAATATTTAACGATTTTACAAATTGTTTATAAGCTTCTGGATTTTTTTCTATTACTTCTTTAGCTTGAGAAGAAAACTTTATCTTACTCTCTCCTACAAATTCATCTTCTTTAAAAACATACTCTTTTTTACCATTTATGGTATGTTTTAGCTCATTATCATATTTTGCAATAGCATGTTCTATATCAAAGATAAAATCATTTAATATTTCATCTAGTCTCTGAAGATTTTTACTTAGACAATTTTTTATTTCTCTATTGTCTTCAAACCTTATTTTTACAGTTTTTGGATTTATTTTAATAACTGTTGCTAATCTAAAGTTTTTTTCTTTTATATCAATAACTTTCATATATTCAAAAATTGCATTTTTATCACAATCATATTTCCAAGGTAACATTTTTCATCCTAATAAAAATTTGATAAACTCACATTTATTAAGATACATACGATTAATAT